>JANPNY010000603.1:0-7018 GCA_031427745.1 Chitinophagaceae bacterium
CCTAGAATTTGGTAGGGTATCCCCATATCTTTTAATGCAATTCCGCCTGTGTAAGAAGCAATAGAAAAAACAGGTCCGGGAATAGCCCTAACAATTCCAGCACCGGTTAGCAGTTCGTCTCGTTCAATTTTTATAATATTAAACTTATTTCCCGTGAACTTTTCTGCTGTAGGCCTTGCAACATATTGATCTAACATCATAGGAATTAAAACATCTCCTCCTCCAAAAACGATACTTCCAAAGCGATAAAAATTTTCAAATAAATTAAATACTTTTCTGTTTTGCCATTCTTGTTTTCGTGCACTTTCACTTAAATATCCTGCAGCGATAAAAATCAATACAAAAAAAGTGATGTTTCGCCAACGTATTTGTCTTGGCTTTATTCTTTCCTGATCTGGTATTCGCTTGTTGCTGAAGTTTGTAACTATACCGCCGAGAACAATAAATACCGGAAACACCCAGGGCGTTTTAAACAAAAAATACGTTGCAATCATGGACAGCAACATAATTATTTGAGTTATTAAATTATTTATAGAAACCTTGAATGACTTTACCGCCGCATATAAAAGAAAGCCAATTGCCATTTCTGGAATAAATTTAAAAACATTGTGTTGTAAATTAATTTTTGCAAAATAATTAATGAGAAATGAAAAAGCGCCCATTAATATACACGCTGGTAAAATCCATATTAATAGGGTAGCTATTGCCAAGGGGGCGCCGCCCCTTTTATAACCAATTAAAATAATAGTCTGTGTGGACGAAGCCCCAGGAAGCATTTGACAAAAAGAAGTATAATCCATCAATTCTTCTCTGGTGATATCTCTTCTTTTATCGACAAAGATTTTCATCATCATGCCGAGATGGCCTTGTGGTCCACCAAATGCTGTGATACTGTATGTAAAAACAGCTTTTAAAAAAGGTATATGACGAATAAAATTCAATGTATATCCATATCTTTTTAAGATGCCTTTTAAAATTCAAAAAATAAACATCTGTAAAAAAAATTATCGGATACTTATTTTTTTAAACCAATTTCTCTTAAACGTTCATCAAGGTATTCGCCTGCAGTAATATCATCATAAACTTTAGGGTGGTGCTGGTCCACACAAGTATCAATGCATCTTAAACTCATAGAAGACTGGGGATGAAGAAAAAATGGTATTGAAAAACGAGAGGTATGCCAAAACTCCCTGGCTGGGTTAACCACCCTGTGTGTAGTACTCCGTAACTTATTATTCGTAAGCCGCTGTAGCATATCACCTACATTCACCACTATTTGCTCTGGTAACGAAGTAACGCCCACCCACTCGTTTTGCTTTGTAAGTATTTGTAATCCATCTGCAGATGCGCCAACCAGTAATGTTATAAGATTAATATCCTCATGTTGTTCTGCCCTTATCGCACTTTTGGGTTCATTTGTAATAGGCGGATAATGTATAGCTCGTAGTATAGAATTTCCGTTAAAGACAAACTGATCAAAATAATGTTCTTCAAGTCCCAGATATAAGGCAATAGCTTGTAATAGCGCTGTTCCTGATATTTCAAAGGCACGATAAGCAGCTTGGAACGTATCGTTAAAACCTGCAACTTCATTAACTATAACATTAGGTGGATAATGCTCTTCAATAAAATTTTCTCTCACCGTTTGTCCATATTGAAAAAATTCTTTTAAGTCGGGCGCTTCGCTCCCTTTAGCATGCTCTTTACCGAAACTTGTATACCCACGTTGCCCGGCTAGTTTAGCTATTTCATATGATCTTTTTTGCACTGAAGGCAAAGAAAAAAATGCCTGTGAATTCTTATACAAATCTGTTATAAGGTCATCCGAAACACCATGATTTTTTACTGCTACAAACCCAATATCTTCATAAGCAACGCCTAAAGCTGCCACAAACGATGCCTTTTTTACAGGGTTACCAGATAAAAAATCAGACAGGTCAACTGAAGGAATTGCCATAAAACATAATTTTTATTGCATGAAGTTAAATTTATAATAGTATTGTTATTATTTAAAGGCAAAATATATTTTAAAGGTTATGAACATACAATCTCTTTTTAATTTTAGGTTTAATTATAAAAACCAAATCAAAAAAAATAAGATAATAAATCATCTTATTTTAATTTTAATTTTGGTATATACTATAACGTTAGTAAATTCCGGCTGTTCATCTGAAAATAAAATTATTAGACAAAATTACAGGTTCACCAGTCCAGATAAATTACCCGACTATAGTAACCAGCAATACTGGGCAGCGCATCCATGGAAGTGGGACCCATCTGATAGCATACCAAGACCTTTAAGGAATTATATTATTAAAGACACCAATGTAGATGCATTTTTTATTCACCCAACTACACTGTTAGATAATACTGATGAACGATGGAATGCAGCAATTGATGACTCACTAATAAATATTAAAACAGACTATACCACTATTCTATACCAAGCAAGCGTATTTAATGGATCCTGCAGAATATTTTCTCCAAGGTACAGGCAAGCGCATTTAAAATCATTTTATACTGATAATAAACCAGCCGCAGCTAAAGCCTTTGAAATAGCCTACAGTGATATTAAAAATGCTTTTGAATACTATCTTGAAAATCTTAACAATGGTCGGCCTATAATTATTGCTTCTCACAGCCAGGGAACTATACATGCAGCAAGATTATTGAAAGAGTTTTTTGAAAACAAACCTTTACAAAAACAATTGGTATGTGCCTACTTGATAGGTATGCCAATATCAGAAACATATTTTACTACTATTACACCATGCAAAGATTCGGTATCAACAGGGTGCTTTGTAAGCTGGAGGACTTTTAAGGCCGGTTTTGCAGATAATGGATATATAAGCAAAGAAGATTTTAAAAGCATTGTCACCAATCCATTGAGTTGGAAAATTGACAGTAGTTATGTAACTAATAAGTTTAATAGAGGCGGTGTATTAAAAAAATTTAATAAAATAAAAGTTGGACTAGTTGATGCACAAGTACATGGAAATGTGTTGTGGACCTGTAAACCAAAGTTTTTTGGAAATATTTTTTTTACACAAAACAACTATCATATTGGCGATATAAATCTTTTCTATTTAAATATCAGGCAGAACGTTAAGACCAGGATTGGTTATTTTTTTAAACAGTAAAGTAGATAATCTATTAATCTATTACAATCCATATTGTTTGCTGATTTGTAACATTCTTTCTATTGGTTTGGCAGCAGCTATTCTAAGTGTTTCGTCCATTAATATTTCGGGTTGTTCATACTCCATACACAGATATAATTTTTCCAGTGTGTTAAGCTTCATATGTGGGCAATCATTACAAGCACAACTGTTATTGGGTGGAGCAGGAATAAAGGTTTTAAATGGATTACTTTTTTGCATTTGGTGAAGTATCCCGGTTTCTGTTGCTACAATAAATTCATTAGCATCCGATTGTTGAGAAAACTTCAATAGTCCAGTAGTACTTCCAATATAATCGGCCACAGCCAATACCGCCTCTTCACATTCAGGATGAGCAATAACCAATGCTTTTGGATGACGAACTTTAAGTTTAGTAATTTTCTCCAGGCTAAATATCTCATGTACCATACAGGAACCATTCCATAAAATCATATTCCTTCCGGTCACTTTATTAAGATAAGCGCCTAAATTTTTATCTGGCGCAAATATTATTTGTTGCTCCTTCGGTAAACTATCTATAATTTTTTGCGCATTACTGCTGGTGCAAATAATGTCACTCAATGCCTTCATACCAGCTGAACAGTTTACATAGGTTATTACTAAATGGTCTGGATACTTATCTCTGAAAATTTTAAAGAGAGCAGGCGGTGCACTATCACTTAAAGAACAGCCTGCCTTTAAATCCGGTAGTAACACCTTCTTACCCGGATTTAATATTTTAGCTGTCTCAGCCATAAAATGAACGCCGGCAAAAACAATAATGGATGCATCCGTTTTTTCTGCCTGCTGCGCAAGCCCAAGACTATCACCTATAAAATCTGCTACATCCTGTATATCCGGTTCCTGGTAATAATGAGCCAATATAATTGCATTCTTTTCTTTTTTCAGTCTTTCTATTTCAGCAAACAAATCGAGCGTTGGATCTATCGCTACATCAAGAAAACCTCTTTCACTAATACCTGATTTTTCAATGTTAATATCTTTCATAATAGTTTTTAATAATTTTTTTATTTAAGATAAGCTACTATTACTAGGGCTGTGGATATGTGGAAACAAATATTTTATATTACTTGTAAAATTAAAATTACCGACTTATTAACCGTTATCCCCAAAAAACTCACACTAAAATTTTAAAGATATTTTACTTTATAAACTGTGACATAGCTAGCTCCCGTATTTTTCTTTTTTATTATCAACAGCAGTTAATAAAAATATATGAGGAAAACAAAATCATCAAAATCATTAGATAGACTGTGCATTCAACAATGGTTATCATTCTGTTAAACAACAAAAAACTACAATTACATTTAATGTTGGAAAGTTAATATCCAAGTATCCCCTGTTTAAAATTTTAAAAAGCATCGTTATTCACACTATCTGACCGTTATAAACAGCCTATGTTAATATCAAAAAAACTACTGGCGCTTATTACCTATAATTTTGATTACAACAGCTTATTTAATACACAGAATTTAATAATTATAGGATAACGCACTTATATATATAGATGCATAGCTACAAAATTTAATCGATTAAGAAACGTTATAATAGCCTCCAATTACTACAACGCTTATTCAACCTGATTTATAGCGAATATGCTACAGGTTTTTTTTGGTTTTGGATTTAGATTTTTACCCTATTTTTGCCGTCCATTTTAATTTAAATAGCAAATGCAGATAATTCAGAACATTCGTGAAAAAGGTACAGCCATCGTTATTGGTGTAATTGCCCTTAGTTTAATTGGTTTTATTTTGATGGATGCAAATTTAGGCAGCAGCCGAAATTCGGCATCTGGTAACAGCACTATTGGTAAAATTAATGGTGAGGCAATCGATACAAAAGAGTATTCCGAAAAGATAAAACTAATTGAAGACCAATATGGCGGACGTGTAAGTGGCGCTCAAACTAATATGATCCGTCAAAATGCATGGGATCAGCTGGTTGCTGAAAAAGTATTGATGGCTGAATTTGAAAAATTGGGTCTTAGTTTTTCACCGAAAGAATTAAGCACTATTATGTTTAGTGAAGATGCGCCTCAATCTTTAAAACAAGCATTCACTGATAAAACCACCGGGCAGTATGATATTTCTAAAGTTCAGCAATGGTGGCAAACAGCTAAAAAATCGAAAGGGGAACAAAGAGATGCGATAGAATCTCAGGTTGTTGAGCCAATTAAAATACAATCACTATATACAAAATACAGTAGCTTAATTGCGGCGGCAGGATATTATCCTACCTGGATGAAAGAAAAAGAGAGAGCAGAAAACAAAGCATTTGCAAACATATCATATGTAGCAGTACCATACACAGTTATTAATGATAGTCTTGTAAAAGTAAGTGACCAGGAAATAACAGATTTTCTTAACAAGCATAAAGTGCAGTACAATCAGGAAGGTGGAAGACAAATTTCTTATATTGCTTTCAGCGCCAATCCGTCTGGCGCCGATACTTTAAAAACAATTGAATCGGTAGTTGCATTAAAAAGTGCTTTTGCTACAGATACCAATGCAACAAATTTCCTGGCAAGAAACATGAGCAATATGGATTATAAGGATGCCTATACCGTAAGGTCAAAATTACCCGCTGCTCAAAAAGATACATTGGCATCATTAGCAACCAATGCAGTTTATGGACCTTATTTAGATGGCAAAAATTTTATTGCTGCAAAGATGATTGCCAGCAGGCAGTTGCCGGATAGTGTAAAATGCAGACATATATTAATTGGAACCAAAGATCCGCAAACCGGTCAGCTAACTTTATCTGATAGCATTGCTAAAAAAAGAATCGACAGTATTGAGGCAGCTATTAAAGGTGGAGAAGATTTTAATAAATTAGTATTGCAATACAGTGATGACCAGGGCAGCAAGCAAAAAAAGGGTGAATACGATTTTTCATCAGATCAAACCCTGGCAAAAGAATTTTATGAGACGGTATTTTTTGGTACTACTGGAGATAAAAAAGTAGTACATACAGATTTTGGATGGCATTATATAGAGGTTTTAAATCAAAAGAATTTTGAACCCGCTTTTAAAATTGCCTATTTATCCAGGGAAGTAATAGCCAGCGATGAAACAGTAAATGCTGCCAGTACAAAAGCAAATAAATTATCGGGAGAAGCAAGGGATTCAAAAGCAGTAGATGCTTATTTGATCAAAAATTCAGGCTTACAAAAAATTGACGTACCTACCATTATAAAAGAAAACGATTACCAACTGGGTGCTTTAAGAGATGCAAGGCAATTAATTCGTTGGGCGTTTGGTGCAAAAGAAGGTGAAGTAAGCGAACCATTTAATATAGATGATCAATTTGTGGTAGCAGCTGTAACTAAAATACTATCAGAAGGTTTACCGGATGTAAAAACAATCAGGCCGCAAGTTGAATATCTTGTAAAGAATGAAAAGAAAGCAGCACAAATAAAAGCAAAGTTAAAAGCCTCTTCTACATTGGAATCAGCAGCAACAGCATACCAGCAGCAAGTTGGTACAGCGGGTGCAGATTCGTCTATTACATTTAGTGCTCAGATAATAAATGGCATCGGGCAAGAGCCAAAAGTAATTGGCGCAGCATTTAATAAAACTTATCAAAGTAAGGTTTCTGAACCAATAGCCGGCAACAATGGAGTGTATTTAGTAAAAGTAAACAGCGTTGGAAATAAGTCAGCAGATTCTGCAGAGGAACTTGCAAAACAAGCAAGCGATAGAGCAAGGACATTATCACAACAAATAAACTCAGGTTGGTTTGAGTCGTTGAAAAAATTAGCAACAATAAAAGACGACAGAAGCAAAACCTTTTAGTTAACTCCTTAATAATGTTATTAAGCCTCGGTTTTCCGGGGCTTT
>JANPNY010000604.1:0-8298 GCA_031427745.1 Chitinophagaceae bacterium
GTGGCACTTGGACTAGACGTTGGTGTGGCACTTGGACTAGACGTTGGTGAACAATCGTTCGCAAGGCTATTCATTATTTATTCCCTGCAATGGTGGGCTCCTCTATCAGTACCATCGTAATTTTTATTCCATTTATTTTAATGAGTGGCGTGGCAGGTGCCTATTTTAAAGTAATGACAGATACCATGATTATTATACTGCTATGTTCCTTCTTTGTAACATGGATTGGTTTACCTGTCGTGTATTTATTATTAAGCAAACACAAACGACATCATAAAAAAACGGCAGCATCAACTTCTCCCGTTAACTCTTTAAAACCAGCTAAAATACATACTGTAAAAAACCAGCAATGGGTTTCATTTTTTATAACAAGGCCATACATAAGCTTACTGTTTGTAGCTGTACTTGCTTGGTCGGTTTTTTTCATTCTTCCAAAATTAGAAACAGGTTTTTTACCGGAGATGGATGAAGGCAGCATTGTGCTTGATTACAATTCGCCGCCGGGTACATCCTTACAGGAAACAGACAGGATATTGAGAGAAGTAGAAAAATTAATCATTAAAGTACCGGAGGTAGAAACCTACAGCAGGCGAACCGGAACACAAATGGGATTCTTTATTACCGAGCCAAACAGGGGCGATTATTTAATTCAGTTAAAAAAGAAACGATCCAAAACAACAGAGCAGGTAATTAATGATATCCGTATTCAGATTGAATCAACACAACCTGCACTGGTAATAGAATTCGGGCAGGTGATTGGCGATATGCTGGGAGATTTAACCGCCTCTGTAGAGCCTGTTGAAATAAAGGTTTTTGGAGATAACAACAAAAACTTACAAAGCCTTTCAAAACAAATTGCCGGCCTTGTAGAAAATGTACGGGGAACTGCCGATGTAAAAGACGGGATTATTTTTGCAGGACCGTCCATCAGCATAGAACCGGATTATGCTAAACTAGCCCAGTATGGAATTACGCCTGCTAATTTGCAATACCAATTGCAAACTTCGCTGGAAGGAAATGTAACCGGAAATGTTTTTGAAAAAGAACAGGTAAATAACATTCGCATGCTATATCCCGGCAGCAGAAAATTAAGCCTGGAAGATTTAAAAGGACTACAGATTTTTTTACCCTCCGGAAAGCTGCAGCCTGTATCATCCTTAGCCATTATAAATGTAAATGCCGGCGATGTTGAAATACAGCGCCAGAATTTACAAACAATGGGCGTGATTACTGCAAGGCTTGATAACAGGGATTTGGGTAGCGCCATGAAGGAAATACAATCCGTTATTCAGTCAAAAATTAATTTGCCATTAGGTTATCATATTGAATATGGCGGTGCTTATGCAGAGCAACAACAATCGTTTAAAGAATTACTATTGATTTTAGTTACAGCAAGTTTATTGGTATTTGGCGTAATACTTTTTTTGTTTAAAGAATTTAAAATTGCCATCAGCATCTTATTCCTTTCAGTGCTGGGTATTTCGGGGAGTTACCTTGCCCTTTACTTAACAAACACCGCTTTAAATGTAGGCAGTTATACCGGCCTGATTATGATTGTTGGCATCATTGGTGAAAATGCCATTTTTACGTTTCTTCAGTTTAAAGATTCATTGTTACATAAATCGGTTGATGAATCAATTGTCTATTCAATTTCTACCCGGCTACGGCCAAAACTAATGACAGCAATTGGCGCCATCATTGCTTTACTGCCGCTGGCGCTAGGCATAGGAACAGGTGCACAGTTGCATCAACCTTTAGCCATCGCCGTAATTGGCGGTTTTATTATTGCGTTGCCACTACTGTTAATTGTATTGCCCAGTATGTTGCGGATATTATATAAAAATTATCAACCGGTGGTGGAAGAAAATTAATGTTGCTTTCATCAAAATTCAAACTTATAAATCTTACCCGCTACCGTTGATAAATCATATTCGTACAGCTTTTTTAAAACCGGCTCTGCAGGTGTTGCAGTGGCTGCAATAACAGGAGCTTTTATTTGTAAAACGGAATAGAATGAATTAGGATTAACAGTAGTAATTTTTTCAACTGTATAACTTCCTTTCATTGACAACGGTTGGTAGCTTCTGAAACGGCAATTGCCGCCGATGGTGGAGGTAATCACCAGTTTTTTCAATTGTCCGTTTTGCCAATCCATGTCAACAACAAAGCCACCACGTGCTTTCAAGCCATGCATCGATCCGTTTTGCCATTGATCGGGTAAGGCAGGCAACACATGCACCGCCCCGTCATGTGATTGCAACAACATCTCTGCAATACCGGCAGTGCAACCAAAATTGCCATCAATCTGGAATGGCGGATGTGCATCAAACAGGTTGGGATAAGTGCCGCCACCTTCCTGGTTTACACCGGTGGGAGTTAGCTGGTTTGTAATTAATTTGTATGCATGATTGCCATCGAGTAACCTTGCCCATACATTTACTTTCCAACCCATTGACCAACCGGTTGAAACATCACCCCGATGGAGTAAGGATGTTTTAGCCGCTTCAAACAATTTTGGGCTGCGGTTGGGTGAAATTAAATTGCCCGGATACAAGCCCCATAAATGCGAAATGTGACGGTGTTTGTCATCGGGATTATCCCAATCGTTGATCCACTCCTGCAACTGGTTAAATTTACCAATCTGCATCGGCGCCATACCGGCTGCTTTTGTTTGCATGGCTTTGATAAAAGCTGCATCTACCCCTAAAATGGTTGCAGCTTTGATGGTATTATTCAGTAAAGAAAATACCATTTGATTGTCCATAGTAGTACCAGCAGAAAGACTATTGCCATCGTGTGCATTTTCCGGTGAGGCAGATGGTGATACTACCAGCCAACCCGTGTGCGGATCTTTATACAACACGTCTACAAAAAAACGGCTGGCCCCCTTCATGGCCGGGTAAATAGATTGTAAAAATGTTTTATCGCCGTTGAATAAATATTTCTCCCACATATGCTGACACAACCATGCACCACCTGTTGGCCAAAGTCCCCAGGGGCCGTCTATGGCACCCGTTGCCCTAAAAATATCTGTGTTGTGATGCAACACCCAGCCACCTGCACCATACATAATTTTAGCTGTTGATTGCCCACTCACCGCCAGGTCTTTTACCATCGAAACAAGTGGCTCGTGCATTTCTGTTAACTGCGTAATTTCGGCCGGCCAGTAATTCATTTCAAGGTTGATATTATCGGTGTATTTGCTGCCCCAGGGTGGATCGGTATGTGGGTTCCAAAGACCCTGTAAATTAGCAGCCTGCCCACCGGGCTGCGAACAACTGATGAGCAGGTAGCGGCCAAACTGAAAGTATAAACTTACCAATTGCGGATCATTGCCTTCTTTAAATTTCGCCAGGCGAACATTCGTCGGCAGTTGAATTGCATCTGTTTGGCCAATATCGAAATAAACCCGATTAAAATATTTTTGATAGGCTTTAATATGATGGTTTAACAAACCTTCATACTTTTTTTGTTGGGCCTTTTTATTTAATTCAGTTGCCTTGGCAGCAATGATTTTGGCGGAAGTAATTGAATCAGCAATCATGCTGCGGTAATTCTTAAAATTGGTGACCATCGATAAATAGATAACCGCACTATCGGCTGATTGAATGTTGATGCTACCGTCCTGTGAATGCACCGTTCCCCCGTTGTTTTGTACCCGTACGTTTACCGCCACCTGTATCACGCCTGGTAACCCACTGTGGTCAGGACCTATGGCAGACAAAGTCAATGCATTGTTTTCAATAACAGTCAGCTTTGCCTTTTGCGGCGATGTTAGGCTGGCTGAAAAATTAATTTTACCGGGCTGATCTGTCGTCAAATGCACAATGATAACCTGATCGCTGAAAGAAGCAAAACAGGTTCTTGTATAATGCACACCATCCACCTCATAAGTAATGGTTGAAAGAGCTTTTGAAATATCCAGTTCCCGCCTTAAATTTTTATACTTCTCATGGCCTTTAAAATCAAGAAGTAAATCTCCCACGGGTTGGTAATTGACGCCATGTACTTTTTCGGCAATAAAATTGGCGGCATACTTATCTGCGTCACCATAGTTTCCGGCTGTAATCATTCGCCTGATAGTATCCAATGCTTTCGGGCCTGCATGGTGGTTGTAATTGGTGTACGGACTGCCTGACCAAAACTCATCATGGTTTATCTGCAGGTGCTCCTTTGTTGGATTGCCAAATACCATGGCACCAATATGCCCGTTGCCGATGGGCAGGGCTTCTTCCCAAATACTTGCAGGCTGATTATACCAAAGCTTCATGGGGTTTTTCTCTGCCCCCTGGCCAAAACTATTCACATGGATTAATATGCTGTAGAGGAAAAAATAAAAGAGCTTTTTTTCATTGCTGTTAATAATTAAATGAAGTAATAAATATAGATTAGTTTTCACTCTCATTTTATTCAGATTGTCTTTTTTTTAAAATATTTCTATCAAATAAAATATTGTCATGCCCAACTGGTTGCTCTACGCATTAGTCTCCGCTTTTTTTGCAGCGCTCACCGCCATATTTGCCAAAGCAGGTTTAAAGGAAGTAAATTCCGATTTGGCAACGGCTATACGCACCGGCATTATATTAATCATTACCTGGGGCATTGTACTCTTAAAAGGCAATGCCGGTGGCGTCAATAATTTAAGCAAAAACAACTGGGTGTTTCTTACCTTATCGGCCATTGCAACCGGATTATCCTGGCTGTTTTATTACAAGGCATTGCAATTGGGCAAAGTATCCGAAGTAACTGCCATTGATAAAGGCAGCACTGTATTTACAATTTTACTTTCCTTTCTTTTTTTGAAAGAACCCATGACACCCAAATTATTAATTGGTACCGGATTGGTGTTTGCAGGTATGCTGGTAATTGTTTGGAAATAGGTTCCGTTGGTTGTATCGCTGATAAATTATTGGCCTGGCTGGCAGGCTGTTTAACCACCTTTTAACCCACTATAGCCCACATCTGTAAATAATTGTGTGCACCTTTGTTTTAACAAATGTTAAATGGAATCAAACCGATGCGTTCATCAACCATAAAATGGATTATCCTATTATCAACCATTGTAATTGGCATATTGGTAGTTGCACAATTATTCTGGCTTAATAAAATTTATAATTATGAGCAAAAAGAATTTAACACAAGCGTTATAAAAAGCATAAAAGGTTTTTATGAAGCATTGCAAATTCCAAATTCAAATGCCGGTCATCTACAAAATTTAATAGAACAACCCAATACCAATACTTTTCTTTTTCAACTTGACAGTATTCCCCCAAAAGATTCGCTGATAAGCAACCTGGTTACTAACCTGGAAGACTTTGGTGTATTTGCAGATTGCAAAATTGCCTTATACAGCAAGGATTTACAGCATTACATCTTCCAGGAATATCTACCGACTGCCGCCACAAAACACCCATGGAATGAGGGTGAAAAACTACCTCTATATAATAAAGGCTACACCTACGTGCAGTTGTATTTTCCACACCGATCGCAGTATATTTTAAATGAAATGAGCTGGTGGATTGCTTCCAGCGTTCTGCTCCTGATTATTTTAATTGCATTGGGTTTTAGTATCTTTCACTTATTCAGGCAAAAGTTTTTAAATGAAATTCAGCATAATTTTATACAGAATGTAACACATGAATTTCAAACGCCGCTTACAACTTTAACGGTTGGATTAGACATTATTTCTAAACCCTCAATTATTCATCATCCTGAAAAACTGGAAAAGTACACCAGGCTAATGCAGGGTCAAACGGCCTATCTTAAACATCATATCGACAACCTGATGAGGGTGTTAAAAACGGAAGCCGATGGGCTGGTAATGCAAAAAGAAATGATGGCGCCGAATGAGTTGATAAAAAATGCTGTTACGCAGTTATACGCCTCTATTGAAGAAAAGCACGCCATTATACAACTGGAACTGGAAGAAGCAAATGAAACTGTCCTGATAGATACAAGCAGTATGTACGTTGCAATCCTTAACATCATTTCGAATGCTATCAAATACTCAAAAAAACCATTGGTTATAATTACAACAACAATGGCTAATGATATGTATCGTATATCAGTTAAAGACAATGGCATCGGTATTGCAGAACAATACCAGCAAAAGCTTTTTAAAAAATTTTACCGGGTGCCTACCGGCGATGTACACAATGCAAAGGGCCTTGGCCTGGGTTTATATTTTGTAAAAAAAGTTATTACTGCACACAAGGGAACTATCACAGTAAAAAGTATTGAAGGTATTGGTACTGAATTTATAATCGAATTGCCTAAACAATAAATAAACACATGATAACAGCAACAAAAGCTACCATATTATTTGCAGAAGATGATGCAAGCCTTTCCTTTATGGTAAAAGATAGCCTGGAAGATGAAGGATATAAAGTATTGCATTGTGCCGATGGGCAAACAGCCATTGATGCATTTGATAAAACAAAATTCGATATCTGCTTATTAGACATAATGATGCCCAACAAAGATGGTTACACCGTAGCAAAAAAAATCAGGCAGCAGAGCGATGTAATGCCCATTATTTTTTTAAGCACCAAAAGTCAGGTCGAAGATAAACTAAGAGGATACGAAACGGGTGCTGATGATTATTTAGCCAAGCCGTTTAGTATGCCGGAATTGCTTAAAAAGATTGAAGTTTTTTTAAGACGTTCAAAAAAATTATATGCTGATACGGCCGAGTTATTTAAACTAGGTAAAATTATATTCTCCCCGGCAGAATTAAGAATCACCACACCTGCAGAAACATTCACCATTACTCAAAAAGAGGCTGATCTTTTTAAGTTTTTTTGCGAACACCAAAACAAAGTAGTTAAACGGGAGGAGGTGTTGTTGAATGTTTGGGGAAAGGATGACTTTTTCCTCGGCAGGAGTATGGATGTATTTATGACCAAATTGCGCAAATATTTAAAGGCAGATCCTAGCATTGTTTTAGAAACCATCCATGGAGTTGGATTCCGGTTTTTTGTTCCAAAAGGAATTTAATTATTATGGGCTGATGATAAACTACCCACGGCTAAACAAATTGATTTGCAAGGTTGAAGTATATTGTGGCTGCATCTAAAAATAAGGTAGTCTTGTTAAACAAAACAAGTACATATCCTAAGTAAAAAATTCAGCATGTGGCAAGCATTGATTACGGGAACGATAATGGGCTTTTACCTTGCCATATCCGTAGGTCCAATTTTATTTACTGTCGTTAATACCAGCCTGCATAAGGGTATCCGTGCTGGCTTTAGCTTTGTTGCCGGCATTTGGTTCAGTGATATTCTATTTGTTTTATTCAGCAATATATTTACTGTTTTTACCGCTCATTTCCTGGATGTTTACATAAAGGAAATTGGCTATGGAGGCGGCTTTTTATTGCTGTCGCTGGGAATTTATTATACCATTTTAAAAAGGGCGCTCATAGCAAGGTCAGGCAATGAGTTAGAAGATGGCCTTAGTCATGGAGAGATAGCAACACTTTTTGCAAAAGGTTTTTTAATTAATACGCTCAACCCGATATTATTTATTGAGTGGCTTACGGCAGCTACCGTTTTTGCAAAAACTTATTCGGTAAATTATCGTGTGCTTATTTTTACCGTATGCCTGGGTGTAAATATATTTTCCGATGTATTTAAGGTGTTGCTGGCCGGCAAATTAAAATCAAGCCTTACGTTTCATAATTTGAATATCATCAACCGCATCACTGGAGCGGTGCTGATTATTTGTGGCGGCTTTATCCTGTACCAGACATTTTACCATGCAGATAAGTGGAAAAAAAAGGAGGAGGCTGTTGCAATTCATTATCCCATGTCGAAAAAAAGTTTGGCAACTGTACCAATCAATAAGCAGCAAGCAAAACATTAAAAACCGGGCTAGGTTGCGGCCACTAGTTATATGCGATTGATTACGCTAAAAACTGTATTAAAAAAATATAACAAGGTAAAATATGACACCAAACTACGTTTATATTAATGGAGATTTTGTGTTGAAAGAAGATGCAAAAATTTTAATCACCGATCTTTCTGTACAACGTGGTTATGGAATTTTTGATTATTTTAAAACCATCAATAACCAACCCGTTTTTTTAGATGATCACCTGGACAGGTTTTATTTTTCTGCCCGGGAAATGTTTCTGCCGGTTGATTTGGAAAGGGATGCATTAAAAGATATTTTGCAGCAGTTGATTAAAAAAAATAACCTGCCCGATTCAGGCATCAGGATCACCCTCACCGGTGGATATTCAGCCGATGGCTATTTACCCGCCAAACCGAATATGTTCATCACCCAATTGCCCTTTAG
>JANPNY010000605.1:0-7957 GCA_031427745.1 Chitinophagaceae bacterium
TCTTTCAATCTGCCAAAACGCTCGTTTTCTCTTCCTGAAAAAATGTCTCCCGTGATACCCTTATCCCTGCACTTTATGAACTGTTTGCCAAATTTTTATTTCGGGAGCGCAAAGATAAACGCAACTGATTTAAACGCAAACTTTATTTAGCTTAATATGGAAATAGAATAGAAAAAAAATAGAAAAGGAGCCGAGCACTACCAGAATCTGTCGTCGCTTATCAATTTCAGATTACGGTGATAGTTCTCGCAATATTTGAAAATATAAAGTATAAAGTGATTGGCGAAGTGCTGCCTCCTATTATTCAAATACGTTTATCCCTTTTAATAAACATTGTGCGATGTATTGCCTCTTTACAATTAGATTAGATCACCCTTTTTAGCACAAAAAAGCCTTCTCCAAAAATGGTGAAGGCTTAAAAAAATATCGCTAATTAAAAAATTTTACTTTAAATCCGCCACAACAGTAATTGTAGGCTCAGCGGCTAATTTTCCACCTGCGTTACTGATTTTATAATCTTCCAGTTTAACTGCAAAAGTTGCAGTTGTGCTCAACATCGTCCCTTTAACCTCAATGGTAGCGTCTGTGTTTACATCATTAGTAATTCCTTTAAGTGTAAGTGCCCCAGCAATTTTAGCCTTGTAGATACCATCTTTTGCAAAGTTTACATCTGCAAGGTTTGTAATAGTTCCTGTAAAACTAGCTTTGGGATTTTTCTCAGAATCAAACCATTTTGGACTATTAAAATGTTCCTGCATCATCGGATTTCCAAAACTAAAACTTTTTACAAGTGCCTCAAACATCACTGTTCCAGACTTTGCATCGATAGCTGCAATTACAGTTTTGTTTTCTGCCTTTGGCAATGCATCCAAACTTGTTGTTGCATCAAAACTAACAGTTCCCGAAGTTGTTGTTTTCTTTTGAGCAAATAATGCCAAACCGCTGCAGGCAAAAGCTAATAGTACAATTGTTTTTTTCATTGTGTGTTTTTTTAATTGATAAAAGTTTTATGAAGTTTGATTTAATTGATGGTACAACGTTTAAAATTAATAAAGTGGGCATCCAGAATATTACTATACTCACCACCACTACAACTACCTTTTAAAGAAACACTATCCCCTTCCTTAATTTGTTTGACCATTTTCATATCCTGTGATTGGAAGGCAAATATTACATAAGAGCCAGACGTAGTATCTGTCATCTTTAAATTAACAGTTGTGTCTGCACTTTCTATCTCAGTAACTCGACCGGTAACCATTACAATTTTCTCCGTATATCTTTTATTAGCAACTGCAAGATTGGTTTTAAATTCCTGTATCAATTGAACTGCAGGTAATGAATATTCAGCCTTTACCGTAGCGGTATCTTCGTATTTTTGGGAAAATAAATACCAAATAACTCCAATACCTGCTAACAATAGGATACCAGCAATAATCAATGTTCTTTTTATCCAATTTTTTTTGACACCAGCATTCATTATCTTTTGTTTGATCGTTTTAAAAAACGAATATACGATGTTTAAACATCGAATATTGTTTCTAAATTATTTTTTTTCGAATAGTTAACATTTTTTTTTCGATTCCATCAACCAATAATCTTGCCAATTGGTTTAAAGATATTCACAAAAACAATTTTAAAAGGTTAAAACTGGTGAACAGCCAGCCAAGATGAAAGGTGTTGTGAAATAATACCAGATTCAACCATAAAACCATCATGCCCATAATCGGAATCAATTACTATTAAATCTGATTTGGGGATATAACTTGCCAGTATTTCCTGTTCTACTAACGGACAGAGAATATCGCTGCTGATTCCAATGATGAGGGTACGTTGAGAAAGATTCTTTAATACCGGTGCGATTTTTCCACCCCGGCCACGTGCAATGTGGTGACTGTCCATGGATTTTGTGAGTAACCAATAACTATAAGCATTGAACCGGCTTACCAGTTTTTCTCCCTGGTGCTCCATGTAAGAGGATGCTTTAAAATGATCAAGTTTTTCAATATCAGCATCACTTTGCATTTGAACCATGATATTGTAATTACGATAAGTGAGCATACCAATTGCCCGTGCAGCCTTCAGACCTTTTGCCCCAGCATTTGCATTTGTTGTTAACCATGTGCCATCGGCCTCAATGCTTAACCGTTGTGCTGTGTGCGTAGCAATGCCCCAAGCACTTTCTGTTGCTGAAGTAGCCAATAAAAACATGTTACGAATGATGCTTGTTTCCATAATACACCACTCCAATGCCTGATATCCACCCATGCTTCCCCCAATAAGTAAGAATATGGATGGTATTTGCAGATGCCGGCGTAAAAGAATATGTGCCTGTACCATATCCCGGATAGTAATAAACGGGAAATTATGATAGTAAGGTTCACCTGTAGCATTGTCAATACTTAAGGGACCCGTGCTGCCATAGCATGAACCTAAAATATTTGCACAGACAATAAAATATTTTGCAGGATCTATTACATGGTTGCTGCCCACAATACCCGTCCACCATTCTGCAACATTTGAGTTAGCTGTAAGGGCATGACATACCCACACAACATTACTTTTATCATCATTAAGTTTCCCATAAGTATTAAATGCAATAGTAATACCACTTAAGGTGTCACCACATTCCAATACAAAGGGTTGGGGGTAATTAAAATATTCCATCAAAATAGTATACAGTTGCAAAGTAAAGCCTTGAGGATTTATATTTGTATAAAATTTTATAAAATGATTTCAGTTAACCTTCAACGGAAAAAAGGAGATTTTGGTTTTGAAGCTACAGACGCCAATGGGCACACAGTACGCATGGATACCAGCATTGAAACCGGTGGTGATAATTTTGGTGTACGTCCCATGCAAATGTTGCTGATGGGCTTAGGCGGATGCAGTGCGATTGATATAGTGATGATACTGAAAAAACAGCGCCAACAGGTTGAGGATTTTTCTATTCATATTGAAGGTGAGCGTGAACAGGGGAAAGATGCAACACGCTGGCAACAAGTTAAAATTGTTTTTACCCTAACCGGAAAAATAGATAAAGAAAAAGCAGAAAGGGCTTGTGAGTTATCCATGAATAAATACTGTTCGGTTGCAGAAACGCTTAAAAAAAGCGGTACAGAACTGAGTTGGGAAGTAGTGTTGGTGGCATAGTTGAAAGTGGTAGAATTGGTTTAATATGGTGGAAATAGTTTAAAACTGTTTAAGGTTAGTAAAGCAAGTCGTAAATATTTTCTTAATAGGTTTAATGAAGGATTTATTGTTATTGCGGGGCTATCAACTAATGATTTTGCAGCAACTTCATTTTCGGCTATTTGTTGCATGTAACGCTTAGCGACAGCCTTGCAGCCTATTCAACTCTCCCTTTTTAGCAGCGCATGTAGAATCTCCTTCAAAAGGTTTTACAATACTATCGGCCCTCTTTTTGACAGTAACATATTTTATCAAGTTTAATAATGCAGCATGGCCATTTACCAAATAATGAAGTTTACCAACCGCTCCGGTTGATGCACAAAGAACCATTTGTACAAGGGAGTGACACAACGATGTTTAATTGAAAAACAACAGCTTGTTTCAACATGTTTTTATTTAGTCAACGATATCAATTCACCATTCACACAAGTTTATGAAACACCCAATAACCGAGGCGATACGCATACAGACAGAACGTACCAATGAAATGGAACATGCTACGCCACTCTTTTTAACAAGCAGTTTTTGTTTTGATAATGCAGAAGAAATGAGGGCAGCTTTTGCCGATGAAACGGATGATAATATCTACAGCCGATTCAGCAATCCAAACACACAGGAACTGGTTGATAAGATGGTTGCAATGGAAGGCGCCGAGGCTGGTTATGCAATGGCTACCGGAATGGCTGCTGTATTTGCATCTTTTATGGCGCTTTTGAAAACGGGTGATCACCTGATTTCCTGCAATTCAATTTTCGGCAGTACCCATACTGTTATAAAAAAACTACTGCCCAACTATGGCATTGAAAGCACCTATGTAAGTGCCGACAACCCAGAGGAATGGGAAGCTGCTATCCGACCCAATACTAAAATGATTTATATAGAAACACCTACTAACCCAGGGTTGGCTATTCTTGATCTTGAATGGGTGAACAGCTTTGCAAAAAAACATGGCCTATTGCTAAATGTTGACAATTGCTTTGCTACACCTGTAAACCAACGCCCTATTGATTTTGGAGCCGACCTGGTGGTACATTCAGCCACCAAATGGATTGATGGACAAGGACGTGTTTTAGGCGGCATAGTAGTAGGGAAAAAAGAGTTGATTCATCAAATATATTTATTCTGCAGAAGCACCGGGCCGGCACTTTCTCCCTTTAACGCCTGGGTACTCAGTAAAAGTTTAGAAACACTGGATGTTCGCATGGAGCGTCATGCATCCAATGCACTAACCATTGCAAAAGCCCTGGAAAATAATCCTGCGATTGAGTGGCTTAAATATCCTTATTTGCCCAGTCATCCTCAATACGACATAGCCCGTAAGCAAATGAAAAATGGTGGCGGCATTGTATGTTTTAATTTAAAAGGCGGACTGCAAAGCGGAAAGATATTTTTGAACAGTTTACGAATGCTTTCGCTAACGGCCAACTTAGGCGATACCCGTAGCATTGCCTCTCACCCTGCAAGTACCACCCATGCCAAGCTAAGTGAGGAAGAACGGCTGGCAACCAATATCACCGCAGGCCTTATCCGAATATCAGTTGGCCTGGAGCATGTGGATGATATTTTAGAGGATATTTTACAAGCGCTGGAAAAATGTAGCGAAAAATAAAAATTTTTATTCGCTGATACCGGCTTTAATCTTTTTACAAAACCGGCTGTTTGACTATGACACGACCACTGCAATAATGCCAGCCTGTTAACGAAATACTATATATCTAACGAGTAAAAAACCTTCAATGCCAAACGATATTAAGTGCCCTAAATGTGGACATCATTTTGATGTGGAAAATGTAATTGCGGCAGAAATTGAACAGAAATTCCAGCAACAGTTCCAGGAAAAATTGCAGCAGTCGTTAAATGCAATAGAACAAGATAAAAATAAACTGCTGGCAGAGCAGCAAAAATTTGAAGAGGCTAAAAAAAATGAAAATGATTTATTTGCCCAAAGGCTTCAAAAAGAAAAATTAAAATTAGAGACAGAACTACAACAGCAATTAGGAAAAAGTATTGCAGCTGATTTTGAAAACAAATTGCGGATGCTGGAAAGCAACAATAAAGACAATGAAGAAAAACTGCTGGAGGCAAGAAAAAAAGAATTGGAGTTTTTACAAAAAGAACAAGCGCTAAATAATAAAGAAGCCGAACTGGATATAACCCTGCAAAGAAGATTGCAGGAAGAAAGAATCCTGCTATCGGAACAAATACACAAACAGGAAACAGAAAAAAATCAATTAAAAGATACAGAATTCCAGTTGAAGCTAAAGGAGTTGCAAGTGCAATTGGAGGAGCAACGCAAATTGGCCGAGGAGATGAAACGCAGGGCAGAACAGAGTTCTATGCAACGGCAGGGCGAAGTGCAGGAGTTATTGCTGGAGCAGATTTTAAAAGAAAACTTCCCCTTTGATTTGATTGAAGAAGTTGGTAAAGGCGTGGAAGGTGCAGATTGTATACAGGTTGTACGCAACCATGCAGGCAAGGAATGCGGCAAAATAATTTATGAAAGCAAGCGCACTAAAGGCTGGAACAATGCCTGGATAGAAAAACTAAAAAATGATAAAAGAAACCGGGGAGTTGATGTTGCCATTTTAGTAACGCATGCATTTCCAAAAGATATGGAGCGGTTTGGCGAAAAAGATGGTATCTGGATATGTACTTTTAATGAAGTTAGCAGCGTGGCTTACCTGCTTAGAAAAGGAATTATACAAATACAGGAAGTACAAAAGAGCCAGGAAAACAAAGGAGATAAAATGCAGATGCTATACGATTATTTGACCGGTATAGAATTTCGTGGACAAATAGAAGCTATTGCAGAAGGCTTTATGACAATAAAAAACGGCATCAGCAAGGAACGGATGCAGATGGAAAAAATTTGGAAAGAAAGAGAAAAGCAATTAGAAAAAGTATTATTGAACACCAGCGCCCTTTACGGATCTGTTAAAGGTATAGCAGGTGCTTCGATTGGTGATGTACCCTTACTCGATGGAACAGACACGGATTTGATTGAAGGCTAAGCAACGGTTGATATGTTAAGCATAAAATGACGACTCAATTTGTGAACGGTGAATGATAGAGAGTGAAATATGTACCCTTCGAGACCATCAATAAGCAGCTAACTTACTACCCAGGAAACACAATTATTATTAAACCATAAAAAGTGAACCTGTAGCTCAATAGCCGTATCTTTTAAAAAACGGCAATCAGCAATTCCCTCATTGTCTTTTAAGTGGATTTGTTCAATATGCAAATGCTCAATAAAATCCACTTCATTATCGCCATACCACTTGTACAAAGATTCTTTTATACTCCAGGTGGTTGTTAGCAGTTGATGATATAACTCATTTGATTTATTCAACGAAAGGTTATCTATCATTGCCTGTTCTTTTTCTGATAGAAACTTATGCATCACCTTTATTACCTTGGTAGTCATTAATTCCACATCTGCCCCTACCCTGTTACCTGTACTCACAATTGCAGCAGCATAAGCCCCACAATGAGAAATACTAAAATGATACATTTCATTTTCAATAAATGGCTTACGGGTATCTGCAATCCGGATAAGGCTGTAGGGAAAATCCGGAAACAACTCCTGCAACAAATAACGCCCTGCAAGGTGTTGCAATCGTTTATTAGGATGCGTAATAGATCGCTCCAATGGAACCTGTTGAAGAAAGAAATTTTCCGTTTCGTTAATATGCCAAACACCGAGTTTTGTAACAAGGTTGATATTTTGTTGATAAACCAAAGGCATATAGCTGATTGATTAAGTACTTTTACAGACTCACTGATTTTGAATAGTTATTACCAGAATAAGTGATAATTTGTAGCCGGCAAAGTAGACAAAAATCTACTAATTTATCAAACCACTATTATTTAACCACCACACAACAATTACAAACTCCAAACAATAAAAATGATTTTAAGTGATAAGCGTATTTTAGAAGAAATAGCAAAAGGCACCATAAAAATAGCTCCCTACGACAGAGAATGCCTTGGCAGCAACAGCTACGATGTGCACCTGGGTAAATACCTTGCTACATATAATAACAATGAACTGGATGCAAAAAAGCATAATGAAATTACCCAATTTGAAATACCCGAAGAGGGCATTTTATTGTTGCCACACGTCTTCTATTTAGGCGTAACGGATGAATATACAGAAACACATGCCCATGTACCTTTCCTGGAAGGCAAATCATCTACCGGCCGCCTTGGTATTGACATTCATGCCACAGCAGGAAAAGGTGATGTAGGCTTTTGCGGCAACTGGACACTGGAAATTTCGGTAAAGCAACCTGTAAGGGTTTATGCAGGTATGCCCATTGGCCAGTTAATATATTTTCCGGTAGATGGGGAAATTGAAGTAAAATACAATCAAAAGAAAAACGCTAAATACAGCGGGCAGCACAATAAGCCCGTTGAAAGTATGATGTGGAAAAATAATTTTTAACTAATCAAAACTGCCGGTAGTTTAATTAAATAATAGAAAGTGTTTACACTCCAAAAATCATTTCATCCTGTTTTAATATTGATTTTGCTGGCGTTAACAGGAAGTATTTGCGGCCAGGCAAAAGCAGATTCTCTGCTTCAGTTTATACTTAAAAATAAAGACAGGGCATCGCTGTATGTAATGCAAAATGACAGCATACTGGCCAGGCAAAATGAAAATACTTTGATGCCGCTGGCAAGCACCGTAAAAATATTAATCGCAATAGAATTTGCCAAGCAGGCAGCGGGTAATGTGATAGATGAGAATAGCCTGGTGGCACTA
>JANPNY010000606.1:0-7922 GCA_031427745.1 Chitinophagaceae bacterium
TTTAAGTCCTGGGAAATGGTGAGCATTCTTTTATTTACCCATTTAATAAAGCGCTGACAACGATTCTTTATTGTGACGGCACTTAAACCTGGCTCCAGCACCGGAAACAAATAATCGTTGGAAGGATCGGTGTTTTTATAAATTTCAATTATTTCTTTGGCTCTTGGATTGAGACCGACTTTTATAGGACGCAAGTCTTTCTTTTTTGTCCTTTTGGTTTTCTGCCTGTAAAAATATAAGTGGTTACCATTTATGTTTTCTGGTTTTAAAGAAATAATATCCGCAAAATTAATACCTGAGCACAGATAGGATAATATCCAAAAATCCAATGCCTTCTTTTGATCTAACAATTCCGGAGTGTAAGTCAGCAAATGATTGATGTCGAAATCTTTTAAAGCCTTCTTTACATTTTGGCCTGCTGGTATTTCGTAATTTTTGAAAGGATATTTATCCTGGGAAATTAAACCGGCTGCAATTGACAGATTGATAATACTTCTGAGGTTTCTAATGTAGATACCGATGGTACTTGTAGATTTACCCTGACCGGCTAAATGTTTTTCGTAAGACTGAAGAAAAGTTGGTGTGATGTCCTGCAACTGAAGATTTTTCTTGAACTCGTTTATAGAGTTCAACGAAGTCTGATAAATACCGCCTGTGCTTACCTGGTCATTTGCCTTTAATTTTTTAATGTAGTCATTAAACCAATCGTTCAGCATCCGGCTTTTTTTTTCGACAGTGCCATTATAAAAATTTTCTTCAAAAGCAACGAATGAAAAGGGAACGATATTCTCAATTATTTTTTCCGCCTTTGATTGCAGGGCATTCAATTTCTTTTTCATTTCTTTCAGGTCTTCATCTCTTAGCTTGGCACTGTTCAATCTGGACCATTCATCTTTGGTTAGATGAAATTTTGTTGCATATCGCTTTTTGTGGGGCTTCTGATAAATGTTCAATTTAACCAGGCATTTCCCTTCTGCATTAGGACGGGATGCGTCTAAAAAAAAGCTAACAAAAACTGATGGCTGTTCCATTTTATTTAATATTTAATTAGTGAATGTGACCTCAAATGTGACCATAAAGATACTAATTAATACTAAATAAAGTAGTATAAAAGGAAGGATATTTTTTATAAAATGCTGAAATATAGTTAGTTAGGTAAGCATAGGCAGGAAAGAAATAAACAAAGGAAGGAGGGTGATTTTGTCTTACAAGCAGAGGGTCGGCGGTTCGACCCCGTCAACTCCCACTCAATACAGCAAAGGGTTTCAAGCAATTGAAACCCTTTCTCATTTTTTGTATTTGCTTACAATTTGTATACAAAGTACCCCTTAAGGGTTGTTGTTTTATTAGATAAAATAGGTTGCTTTTATTTGTGACCAGGCTTTTGGTTTACATCATGAAATTGCAAAAGAATTAAACATAAAAACCTATTTTACCAGACCCTATACATCGCAGGATAAAGGCAGTGTTGAAAATCGAAATGGTGTCATCAGAAGGTTTTATCCAAAGAAAACTGACTTCAAAGAAGTTACAGCAAACAATGTAAAAAAAGTAGAAACAATGATTAATAACAGACCCGTTAGAAAGTTTGATTACAAAACGCCTAATGAGGTACATTTACTAAAAGCAAAAGTTGCACTTATTGCTTGAACACAGCAAAACAGGTTAACTAACAGAACCACTAAGGTACAAAGCCCGGAAATAATTAAACCTTCTGGCAAGTTCCCTTCTGCCGCTGCTGCTTACCAGGCATTTGCATTAAGGAGAGATGCAACGATTGAATATATATCAAATACCAACGATGACTTATTAAACCATTTCTGGCAGCATCCCGCTACAGGTACCATTGATTTGTATCAAACAATCTTATTAATTGCTGCACATAGTGAACGTCACATATTGCAGATAATTGAAGTAAAGAATAATGAACATTTTCCGCTAAATTAGTACAACTGGGTCGTGAGATTGAAGAAATTGTCTTTTTTGCATATCTATGGGTAATCGTTTTAACTTCGGTTTTAAATTATAAATTTAGCCCTGCCTCCAGGCAGAAAGGTTCAGTTGTTTTCGGACTTTGGCCACTAAACTAACAGCATAAAGCCAGGGAACTGCAAACTTTAATTTTCGGCGTGACTTTATGTACTTACTCCGAACAGAACAAAATATATTGACAATTAAATATTACAACACCCCAATTCACACCAGCCAAACTATTTAATGGAAAAACACTGCCAGCTAAATGGAAAGAAGCACCAGCAGCTTTTGTTTGCTTTACGCCTTTTCCTGCTGGTTTTGAAAAGTACGTTATTGAAGTTGCAACCGAAAGGTTTTTCTTACATTCACCATGCAGCGAAGTAAGGCTATGTACTTACAACAATATTTCATTCATCATTTTAAGTGAGGTTTATGGTTTTGAAGTTGGCTCAACAACTGTTGAGGAACTAATTTATTATGGAATTAAAAACATCATTGGCATTCAGGTATCTTTTTCCTTTTTTAATTTGTTTTAAAGTAGATACTTATTTGTTATTAATAGAAGTACTTTCAAGGTCTTTCTTTAAAATATTTAAGGCATTGCTTAATAAACCTTTTAAGTCTCGCAATAATGCAATATTGATAATAGCTCTTGTAAACAAATTCTTTGGTATCAATTTATATGTCCAAACTATTTCTGTCTGGCTATTTCCAATATCTGTAAATAAATACTCCCCATCAATTTGCTTTGCTAATCTTTTTAAGGAAGAAGTAAATTAAATTTTTTGCTTTGCCGGTTTTTATCGCTTCGTTTGCTAAATTTCTATCTTTTACTCACAAGTAACATTAGTATTAGTACAGTTAATTTTTCACTAATCTCCTGTTGTTTCAGATAAATTACTTGCTCAATTTTATCGCCTTCCCTTTTTTGGCAGATAACTTTGCTGCCTCCAATATTTCCATCACTATCATATTATTTTCTAAAGAAGATAAATCGTACGGCGCTAATCTTATTTCCTTTCTAATAACTGCTGCAAAAAAAGAGAACGGATCGTTATAGGGTGAAGGTCGCTCCTCTGCTTTAATGGATGTTTCTTTGAAGCCATCATAGCCTTCTGCCATTCTCATTCTTAGATCGTTTTTATTATCAGCAAAAATGGCTCCTGTGTTGCCATACACCTCCATATCCTTTCTTCCAATCGGCCAATTCCAGGATGCCTGGATTGTTGACTTGGCATTATCATAAGTGAGTATAATGGTGGACTCATCATCTACATTTGGATTATTTTCCTTTTGCAATTGTTGGGTTACAGCAGTAACACTAACTGGTCTTTTTCCGTTCATCATCCATGTGCTGATGTTGGCACCGTAGCAACCAAAATCGGTGATAGCGCCACCGCCATTTTTTATGGGGTCTGTAAGCCATTCTAAAAATTCTTTGTTTACGCCAATTTTTTTAGGACCCCTGTGCCCATCTCTTATAATAAGCTGGCTAAGGTGGCCAATGCTATCACCTTTAAGTAATTCGTAAGCGGTATGTACCGAAGGGTACCAGGTAGTTTCATAATTTGTAAGTAATTGAATATTATATTTTTTGGCCAGTGCTTCCATCTTATTGGCGTGTTGTAAGCTTACTGCTAATGGCTTCTCCACCATTACATGAATGCCTAACGGTGCACATTTTTCAACAATAGCCAAGTGCTCGTAAATAGTGCCAAAAGCGGCAACTGCTGCTGGTTTAGTTTTCGCAATCATTTCGTCAAGTGTCGAAAAAACCAAATCCATTGAAAAGCCATATTGCTGTGTGTATCTAAGGGCCAGATCCTTATCTGTTTCTACAATGCCCACTATGGTAATTTTATCATCTTTCGGTCGCCCTAAAATACCATGCACATGAGTGTGGGTTAATCCAACAACACCTATTCTTAGTGGTACTTTTTGATTAAATGCAACGGCACAAGTGAACAGAGTAAAAAGTAAAATTGAAATAATGTGTTTCATAATTTATTAAATAACCTGAGCATTAACTTTTTAAAAAAGATTTCGTTGCAGGCTATAAATTTGGTTGCCACCAATAGTGTTTATTAAAATAAAAATTTTTGTAAAAATACATTATATCATGTTCTGAAATTACTATAAAAACCCGTGAGGATTATCAACAGTAATTATAGTAGCGGACCGTTTTTTAAAGGGGAATTTTTTACAAGGTAGCTCTACTAATACAAAAGCAACCAATAGTTCAATAGGGTTATTGGTTGGATTCACTTTTGCACAAAAAAAATTTCATACATAATAATCAACAAGTCGCAACCTCAGCGAACTCATGTTCTCCGGGTAAACGCAGAGAGGCAGAGCAAATGGAGTTAACGCAGAGGGAAAACAAACTCAGCGAAACCTCCGCTAACTCCTGTTCTCCGCGGTGAAATGTTACCGCAGAGAGCCAGAGTAAATCGAGTTAACGCAGAGGTTGAATTAAATCTCAGCGAAACCTCCGCCAACTCATGTTCTCAGCGGTGAAATGTTACCGCAGAGTGCCGGAGAAAATAGCGTTAACGCAGAGGAAAACAAATCTCTGCGAAACCTCCGCTAACTCCTGTTCTCCGCGGTGAAAACCAGTTTTATTTTTTACATTGTTGCTTTGCTGAAATTGCGCTTTAGCCCTGGTGTGAATACAGCTATCCTGAATCTTTTAACCGCATAAAAAAGAGTACACAAAAAGCGGGTATCATTAACGCAAAACAGCTGCAGAAAGCTGCCTTTCGCTAAAAGAAGCTAAGCTGTTGATGGAAAATGGAATGAATGATACTGCTGCGATGTGAAGAATTGATGCACATTAAAAATCTCAGGAGTGAAGAATATCTTTTTCCCTTTTTATTTTGCTGATGGCTTCTTTTGTGCTGCTGATAACAGCTTATCCTTTCTTTTTTAGAAAGCAACTTCATTGTTTCATAAGCATTTTTCTTTCCATTCCCATACTTCAAGTTGTGCTTTTGATGTTTCATGACCCATAATTAATTAATGCTGATGCTGTAATTATGCGTATAGTTTACATAAATGATGGGTGCTGTTTTTAAGTGTTCACTATACATAATTGGTAAATATTCCATGGGTGTTCCTAGGGTACATAAACAAATAATTTGTAGTTTTACTAAACAAGAAAATGAACTCAACAATCTCAAATATTATTCCGGCAGAAAGCAGAACAATTGCAGCATTGGTGAAAAAGCACGTGCAGTTTGCAGACAGTACCGCACGGGTTATTTTGTTCGGTAGCCGTGTTCGTGGTGATGCATCAATGGACAGCGATTGGGATTTTTTAGTGCTTACCCAACAAACCGATACAGTCGGGCTGGCTGATAATTTGAGGAAAATATTGCTTAGGGAAGTGGAATTAAAATATGATGTGGCTATTTCGTTGATAGTAAAAAATACTTTAGTTTGGGAAAGTGATTATGCAGTAACCAATATTTATAAAAGTATTGTTGAAGAGGGCAAACAACTATGAAAGAAAAAAATGATTATATAAATTACAAATTGCAGAAAGCTGCCCAGTCGCTAAAAGAAGCAAAGCTGTTGATGGAAAATGGAATGAACGATACTGCGGTGAGCAGGTTGTATTACGCTGCTTTTTATTCTGTGAACGCTTTAATTGCAGCCAGGGGGTTTAATCCCAAAACACACAGCGATTCTAAAACAATTTTTAATAAATAGTTTATTTTGCCTGGAAAAATTCTTGGCCGCTTTTCTGACTTTTATTCTTTTCTTATGGCAAAGAGAGCCGAGGCTGATTACGATGATTTTGTTTTTATCGATGAAAATGGGATGCCAGCTTTGTTTGCACAAACAGAAGAGTTTGTATTTCTTATTGCTTCAATGATAAATAAAGAAGTGTAAGATGTGTTTCCATTTCCTTTTATTTAAAAGCAATCAGGGGAATTATAAGGCACAATTTCGTTCCTCCACTTCCTGTAATTAATTCATAAGTGCCCCCTAATTTCTCCACTCTCTTTTTATAATTTAGCAGCCCATTACCATTTGTTTTTATGGTATCCGGGTTAAACCCTTTGCCATTATCTGCTGCGTCTTTCCATTGCAGAGTGCCGCCTCTGCCTGCTCATATTGTTTAAAAAAATCTTTCCATGTGTTCAAATCATTTTCTACTAGCGCCAGTAGGCAGCCAGTAACGCTGTGCATCATACACAAATTATTCGTCCACCTCTATCGTTCAATATTGAGCCACTGGCGATTGCAGTTTCTTTCCCCATAAACATTACAGCAGAAAAACTATTAATTTTCTGTTGATGCGACATTTTTAGAAAAGGAATCTCCTGGCCTGATAATGCTTTTTAATGGAAAGGAAACTACATTTGAACAATGATTACCACTCTCATAATAACCATTTTTGTTGCAGGATACTTCGCCATTGCATTTGAGCATTCCTTAAAACTTAATAAAGCGGCTTCCGCTTTAATAACGGGTGTGCTTTGCTGGACAGTTTATATTTTACAAAGTGAGTCATCTCACGAAGTGGGAGAAAAACTGCTGCACCACCTGGGAGATATTGCCTCCATTTTATTTTTCTTATTAGGTGCCATGACAATTGTGGAATTGATAGATTCTCATAATGGCTTTGATATCATTACTCAAAAAATAACGACCACCAGCAAGCAGAAATTATTACTGATTATAACCGTGTTAACTTTTTTTCTTTCTGCATTGCTGGATAACTTAACCACGGCCATTGTAATGACCTCATTGTGTTCAAAAATTTTGACCGAAAAGGAAGACCGTCCCTGGTTTGCCGGCATGATTGTAATTGCAGCCAATGCAGGCGGTGCATGGTCGCCATTGGGCGACGTTACCACCACCATGCTTTGGATAGGCGGGCAGATAACTGCAATCAACATTATGAAGCAATTAATTTTACCGAGTATGGTTGTGTGTGTAATTCCTGCATGGATAGTTGCACGTTCGTTTAAAGGGAAAAAAAATAATCCGATCCCTGTTTCTGAATGTACGAATGAGGAAAAAAAAGATGGCCGTACTATTTTGTTCGCCGGAGTGGGCTTTTTAGTTTTTGTTCCGGTATTTAAAACATTTACACACCTGCCGCCTTTTATGGGAATGTTGCTGGCATTAGGATTGATGTGGGTGATTACTAGCTTTCTTCATAAAAACAAAAGCATTGAATATGCTGAAAGATTTACCTTATCCAAAGCTTTACAGAAAATAGATACACCTAGCATTTTGTTTTTTTTGGGCATTTTATTGGCAGTTTCCGCCTTGCAATCATTTGGTATTTTAAAGGGCCTGGCTGCGATACTCAACAACAGTTTAAAAAATGATTATTTAATAGGCACTGCATTAGGATTACTTTCTGCCATAGTAGATAATGTGCCCCTGGTTGCAGCATCCCAGGGTATGTATGATTTATCTACCTATCCAACAGACCATCCTTTTTGGGAGTTTTTGGCATTAACTACTGGTACCGGCGGCAGTGTATTGATTATTGGTACAGCGGCAGGTGTAGCTGTTATGGGGATTGAACAAATTGATTTTATGTGGTACTTAAAAAAAATAGGTTGGCTTGCATTTATTGGGTTTGCCGCAGGGATATTGGTATTTTTATTACAGCAATATTTACTGTAAAAATCAATACCCTTTATTAGTTTGCACTTTTAATTGAAGGGAGGCTTTTTAGTTTAAGATTATAATAAAAAGACCTGGTTGAGTGTTTCCAAATTCGTCTTTAATATAAGGCTGTATATTTGCAGGCATAATTTTTTCACCAAAAATTATTAATTGGCTCTAATAAAATTATTCTACCAGCATATAATAAATTATCTGCGTACCAAGTTTACCAGGATGCAGTTTATTATGCTGATTGCAACATTGGTGGGCTTTGCTTCTGGCATGGTAGCAGTGTTATTAAAAACACTGGTTCATTA
>JANPNY010000607.1:0-10813 GCA_031427745.1 Chitinophagaceae bacterium
CGCAATACGGGCGGCCTTAGAGATACGGTAACAGATATTGGTGAACAAGGAGGCTACGGCATTATATTCAACGACGCCAAAGTTTGGGATATTACGTACAGTGTGCACCGGGCGCTGGAGCTTTATGCACAACCTAAACGAATGAAAGCCATCCGTACAAAAATTATGAACCTCAATAATAGCTGGGAAAATAGTGCTCAACAATATATTAATCTCTATAGTAGTTTGCAATAACTTTATACCTTACATTTGAATCGACACTTGCCAATAATTACCAACTAAAATATATACCTCAAATTAAATTTATGGACAGCAAATCAGTAATCGCAATGGTGTTAGGTGGTGGTGCAGGTAGCCGGTTGTATCCTTTAACAGCCAGTCGCAGTAAGCCGGCCGTGCCTATTGCAGGCAAATATCGATTAGTGGATATCCCTATTTCCAATTGTATTAATTCGGGTATAAATAGAATTTTGGTGCTTACCCAGTTTAACTCTGCATCGCTCAATAAGCACATTAAAAACACCTACCAATTTAGCCTTTTTAGTAAAGGGTTTGTAGATATCGTTGCAGCAGAACAAACACCTGATAATCCTCAATGGTTTCAGGGTACTGCAGATGCTGTTCGGCAATCGCTCAGGCATATTACGACCCACGATTTTGAATATGTACTGATTTTGAGCGGTGACCAGCTTTACCAAATGGATTTTGAGACAATGATTGATACCCACAAAGCAAAAGGCGCAGATATTTCTATTGCAACAATACCTGTTGGTGATAGGGAAGCACCAGAGTTTGGTATTCTTAAAGCCAATGAAGAAAACATTATTACTTCGTTTATTGAAAAACCCGATAAGTCAATTTTAGGCGAATGGATTAGTGATACCGGTGATGATATGAAAGCGCACGGTAGAATTTACCTTGCCTCTATGGGTATATACATCTTCAACCGTAAATTATTGTTTGATTTGCTGGAAGATGAGAAAAAAGATGCTACCGATTTCGGAAAGGAAATTATTCCATCTTCAATAGAAAAATACAAAGTAATTAGCTATCAATATGATGGTTATTGGACCGATATTGGAAATATTTATTCCTTCTTTGAAGCCAATCTTGCTCTAACAGACGAGCTGCCTCCGTTTAATTTATTTGATAACCAAAAAGTTGTTTTTAGCAGGGCAAGAATGTTGCCACCGGCAAAAATCAGCGGAACAACGTTGGAAAAAACCATCATTGCCGAAGGTTCAATTATTTCTGCCAGCAGAATTGAGAATAGCGTTATTGGGGTTCGCAGTCGTATAGGTCACGGCACAACCATTGTTAGCTCCTATATAATGGGTAACGATTTTTATGAAACCCTGCTAGAAATTGAAAATAATACACAAAAAGGCATCCCTAAAATCGGTATTGGGGACAGGTGTTATTTTAAAAATGCTATTGTAGATAAAAACTGCCGCATCGGAAATGATGTTCGCATTAATGGTGGCCAGCACCTTTCAAATACTGACCATGCTTTGTATGCTGTTAAGGATGGTATTGTTGTATTAAAAAAAGGGGCTATTCTCCCGGATGGATTTGTAATTTAATTAAGTTGTTAAAACATCCTGCACAGGATGTTTTTTACGTTTTATTTTTAACTGTGTAAATAGTACACAGTATTTTCATTTACTTCAAAACAATTGCTATGTCTGCTGGAAATGTTCTATCATCCAATGATTCTAAAGGGCTGCTACCTACACCAAAATTATCTCTTGTCCAGATTTTTACGATGAGTTTTGGCTTTTTGGGTATCCAGTTTGGTTTTGCTTTGCAAAATGGAAATACCAGCAGGATATTGCGTTCCTTTGGTGCAGATGTTGATCAGCTCCCCATGTTTTGGATCGTTGCTCCGCTGGTTGGCATGATCGTTCAGCCCATTATCGGTCACTATTCAGATAAAACATGGAATCGTATTGGAAGAAGAAAGCCCTATTTTTTAGTTGGGGCACTATTATCATCCACAGCTTTAATCTTTTTACCCAACTCAGGTTCCCTGGCAGGTATAATACCTGCCCTTTGGATTGGTGCCGGTATGGTAATGGTAATGGATGCTTCTTTTAATGTTGCAATGGAACCGTTCAGAGCATTGGTGGCGGATAATTTGCCCCAGTCTCAAAGTACCCTGGGCTTTAGTATCCAGACTTTTTTAATTGGGTTAGGGGCTGTTGTTGGTTCTGCTTTGCCCGATATATTAGCAAAGTCCGGTGTAAGCATGGTGGCTGATGCAGATGGTATTGCACCGAACATAAAAATTGCATTTTATATAGGCGCTGCTGTTTTTGTGGCGGCTATTTTAGTTACTATATTTTTCAGTAAAGAATATCCGCCTGCAGAATACGAAAAATATCATGGGAGTGTTCCGGAAGATAAAACAAAGCACAAATCCGGTCTTTCAGAAATATTTACCGACTTTAAAAATATGCCTCGTACAATGAAGCAATTGGGACTTGTGCAGTTTTTTAGCTGGTTTGCTTTGTTTACCATGTGGGTATTTACTGCAGATGCCGTTGCAACGCATGTGTACGGATTGACTGGCGATTACGCCAAGTCTGTGGAATACAATGAGGCGGGTAACAAAGTGGGTACTGCTTTTGCCTGGTATAATTTTATAGCAATGCTTTATGCACTGCTTCTACCGACCATTGCCAGGAAAGTTGGCCGCAAAATGACTCATGCACTTTCGTTATTCGCAGGAGGTGTGGGTTTAATTTCTATCTATTTTATTAAAGATCCGGCGATGCTTAAATATTGTATGATAGGAATTGGTCTGGCCTGGGCCAGTATTTTAGCAATGCCATATGTAATACTTTCCGGGTGCATACCTGCTGGCAAACTGGGAATTTATATGGGCATTTTCAATTTCTTTATTACGTTACCTCAAATTATAAACGGTCTCTTTGGCGGAGCAATTGTTAAGCATATTTATGGTGGTCAACCCATATATGCCATCGTACTAGCAGGTTTCTTTCTTATATGCGGCGCTGTAAGCGTCTTATTCGTTTACGACGAAGGGGCTGTAAAAATAAAACAACAACAAATTTTAAATTTTGATAAATAATGAGAGTTTTTTTTCTTCTGTTTAGTTCAGTATTTTTAGCTTTAACTGCAAGTGCACAAAGCACTGCAAAATGTTACCCCACTAATTGGTGGGCTGGTATGAAGTGGAACAAAGTGCAGCTGATGTTGCATGCTGATAGTGGTTTTTCATTTACAGATAAATTTACTTTGAACATTAACTACCCCGGTATTAATGTAGAAAAAATAAATAAAGTTGAGAATAAACATTACCTGTTTGTAGATATACTAATTGCTCCAAATACTAAGGCAGGACTTGCTTTTATCATTGTAAACGCTCCTGACAGAATCAACAATTTTAAAATTCCCTTCCAAATAAAAGAAAGAAGAAAAGGCAACGGAAGAAATTTTGCACAAGGTGTTACCGCCAAAGACTTTATCTATCTCGTGTTGCCCGATCGCTTTAGCAATGGAGATCCATCCAATGATCGTATTCCCGGAATGAGGGATCAATCTTTAAGAAGAGACACTGTTTTCAACCGGCATGGAGGCGATTTAAAAGGAATTCAAAACCACCTCGATTACATCCAAAACCTTGGAGTTACTACCATTTGGCTTAATCCTGTTTTAGAAAATGATCGTTTTGAAAGAACCGAACACGGGTATGCTTTTACAGATCATTATAAAATAGACAGAAGGCTGGGCGGAGAAAAAGCCTATCAGAGTTTGATAGACGCATCACATAATAAGGGTTTAAAAATTATACAGGATGCAGTGTACAATCATGTGGATGAAAGCCATATTACTGTATTGGATATGCCAACAAAAGATTGGCTTAATACCTGGCCAACTTTCACTAAAACAACCTACAAAGACCAGGTAGCCTTCGACCCATACGCAAGTGCCATCGACAAAAAGAAACTGGTAGATGGATGGCAAACATCGCAAATGCCAGACCTTAATCAAACAAATCCATATGTTGCCAATTATTTAATTCAACATGCACTTTGGACGGTGGAAGAATTTGGTATTGACGGTTGGCGGATTGACACTTATGCGTACAACGATTTAGGATTTATGAATCATTGCAACGACGCTCTCACAAAGGAATATCCCTCAATAACCATATTTGGAGAAACCTGGTATCATGGTGTACCCAATCAGGCTTATTTTGTACAAAATAATTTAAAACACCCTGCCAGCAATCTACAGGGAGCTACAGATTTTCAAACACTGTGGGGCATACAAGATGCCATGACAAAGGACTTTGGTTGGACCGACGGAGTTAATAAATTATATACCATTTTGGCGCAGGATTATTTATACAAGGATCCAACCAGGAATGTATTATTTTTAGATAACCACGATATTGCCCGGTTTTTTTCTGTTGTAAATGAAAATGTAGACAAGTACAAATCTTCACTCAGTTGGCTATTTACCTGCAGGGGAATTCCCCAATTATATTATGCATCGGAATTAGCCACCCCTGGCATTACGAGCCCTAGTGATGGGTATGTTCGGCTCGACTTTCCAGGTGGATGGGAGGGAGATAAAGTGAATAAATTTGACGCCTCTGGAAGAACAGCAACTGATAACGACATCTGGAATCATATATCTGCTTTGGCTAATTACAGAAAAAAATCGTCTGCATTAACTACGGGTAAAATGATGCAGTATGTTCCACAGGATGGCGTGTATGTCTATTTCAGGTTCGATGCCAAACAAACTGTAATGGTGGTGATGAACACAGCCAAAACGGATAAAGTAATTTCCTTTGGCGACTATGAAGAAAGAACAAAAGGGTTTACGCAATATATCAATGTAGTTACAAAAGAAAAATCTGCAACCGGTGATTTTACCCTTGGTAGTTACAAAACGGTAGTATTGGAATTAAATAAGTAGAAAAAAATAATCCGTGTTATGGCATATTGGTTAGTAAAATCCGAACCATTCAAATACAGTTGGGATCAGTTTGTAAAAGATAAAAAGACATTTTGGGATGGCGTTAGAAATTACGGCGCCAGAAATAATTTAAAGGCGATGAAGAAAGGGGATGAGGTGTTGTTCTATCATAGCAATGAAGGCGTTGAAATTGTTGGGATTGCTAAAGTTGCTAAAGAATTTTACCAGGATCCTACCACTGAAGAAGCAGCATGGGTTGTAGTAGATTTAAAACCCGTAAGAAAATTAAAAAATGCGGTGCCGCTGGATGTCATTAAAAAAGATGGCAGGCTTGCAAATATGGATCTGGTGAGATTAGGCAGGTTAAGTGTACAAACAGTGAAAGACGAAGAATGGAAAATTATAATGGAATTGGCAGGGGAGAAGAAGTAGTAAAAATTTCAGCCTATTATTTATAAGGATGTTTTACTTTGGTTTTCATTTAACAATTTAAGGTGGTTTCTTTTTTTATGCAATTCGTATCAATGGGCATCTATAACTTTAAACCATTGTTATGAACAGCAAATTAATTTTACCGATTTCACTTTTTACAGTGTTATTATTTTCCTGTACCCGTTCCGATAAAGAAACGTTGGCGCAGGATACTATTGCAGCAAATATCGAAAATACTACCGGTTCTTCCATTAAAAGTGAAGATGAGCAAAATCAAATTCCATTACAAAAAATTAAGCAGCCATTTACTGATTCCATTTCAACAAAAAACACTGTTCAATCAATTGCCGCAATTGACTGGGATAAAAAAATAATCAAAACAGCCACAATAAAATTTGAGGTAAAGAATTTTAAAAATTATACTTCCACCATTTACAATACTGTAAAACAATACGGTGGTTATATCGCACAGGAAGAGCAAAATCTTACCGATGAAAGATTAGAAACAACCATCTCCATCAAAGTTCCGGTTGATCAGTTTGAAAGTATCATGAACCAGTTAGCGGCTACCGACGTAAAAGTGGTAGAACGAAAAATTACGACCGATGATGTAACTGGAGAAGTAATTGATATTAAGGCAAGATTGGAAGCCAAAAAACAAATGCGGGAAAAGTACCTCAACTTTTTAAAACAGTCTAAAAACATGCAGGAAGTTTTGCAGGTTCAATCAGAAATTAATAACCTGCAGGAAGCAATGGAATCTGCTGCCACAAGGGTAAATTTCCTTACCCATCAATCGGCAATGAGCACCATCCTGCTAACCTTTTATCAGCCTTTAGAAGGTTTTAAGCCTGCCGATGCCAACCCAACGTTTATCAGCAGAATTGCAGATGCATTTAACTCGGGTGGTAGGTGGATTATTGATATATTAATTGGATTGGTAACGCTGTGGCCTTTATTCCTGATTATTCCATTGGGAATCCTCGTTTTTAGAAAAATATTTCCAAATAAAATCAAGCAGCCCGTTTCATAAATTTGTAACATGAACAAACAACACATAGTTGTATTAACCGGTGCCGGTATAAGCGCCGAAAGTGGATTAAAAACTTTCAGAGACAGTGATGGATTGTGGAATGGATATGATGTAAATGATGTAGCCACACCCGGCGCCTGGAAGCGGAACCCACAATTGGTAACAGATTTTTACAATGCCAGAAGAAAGGATGTTGCTGCAGCTAAACCCAATTCCGCCCATCTTGGACTTGCAGCATTGGAAAAAGATTTTGATGTAACTATCATTACGCAAAATATCGACGACCTGCATGAGCGTGCCGGCTCCACCAATATTTTACATCTGCATGGCGAAATTTTTAAAATGAGGAGTGAAGCAGATGAACAACTGATTTATGAAATAAGAGGAGATATAAAAATAGGCGATCGGGCATCCGATGGAGCTCAATTAAGGCCATACATTGTTTGGTTCGAGGAGCCTGTGCCTCTGATAGAAATGGCTGTAAAAAAAATGATTGATTGCGATTTTTTTGTAGTGGTGGGTACTTCTTTGCAGGTTTACCCTGCAGCCTCTTTATTACACTATGCCCCACCGTTCTTACCCAAATTTATCATCGACAAAAAGATACCGGATGTAAAAAAATCTGATACACTCACCCTGATTGAATTGCCCGCTACAGAAGGAGTGAAGGAGTTACAAAAAATATTGAAGGGTTATAATTCTGCATAAAAATATGATCTCTGCAATTATTTCAGCGTAGTTACATTAGCTATTTATTAATAAACACTTCCTGTTTTACGTTTCTGTTACAGAGAAATAGAGCGTACAAAAAACTATTTCTTAATCTCTTTAAACGTTACTCCATGCTTCTCCAATTCTTTTAAAACCGGCAGATAAATTTCTTTACTGATGGGTATGTGTAAACCACGTTGGGTAAAAGTTCCATCCAAAATAAATTTAGCCGCAATGCCTAATGGCAGGCCTACAGTTTTTGCCATTGCAGTTCTTAAATTATCGGTTCCTTTTACAACCAGGCTGCTCTCCATGGAGCCGCCGTCATATTCAATTTCATGCAACATTACAATCATATCCTTATCGGTTGGCTCCATAGCAAGTTTGGTTTCCACCAGGTATTGTAAAATGTCGGCATTGCTTTTTGCAGCAGCCGGAACGGGTAGTTCATCAAATAGCCCAAGATATTCCAGTAACAATTTATTCTCATCATTCACAAACGGAATAATAGGCAACGACCATTTTTTAAAAGTTAGAGATGCAGTATCTACCGGGTTAACCTCATCTGCAAGACCAGCCTGTGCAATGGCGTTCCATCCTGTGCAAAAAATAGGGTAGCGCAGGGTAGTCCTTAAAAAAGTGGTTGCAGTCTCTAATTTATATATCGGAATGTAACCGAGTGAATCTCTGTTTGGATAATAAGCCAGTTTGCCTAACCCATCAATGGTAACTTCTTTGCAATCAGAAAATAAATTTAGGTAATCCTCCTTTTTAATTTCATTATTCTCTTTGTAGGTAGCACCGGCTTTGCCAGCCAACACTACGTTTCTGGGGTTCCAGCTTATTTTATAATGCCATGGGTTGTTATCACTTTCAGGCGCTATCAACCCGCCGCAATGGCTTTTAAAACTGGTAATTTTTTTTCCCGATGCATGAATTTCGTCTATTAGTTTCATGGCACTCATGTGATCAATGCCGGGGTCTAAACCCATTTCACATAAAAAAAGTAGTTTCCTGTCCCTTATTTCATTGGCCAGGCTTTTCATATTGGTATCCAGGTAACTGGCAGTAAGCAAATGTTTTCTGTTTTCAACACAATCCTTGGCAACCAAAAAATGAAGGGCAGGGGGTAACATAGAAATAACTACATGGGCCCTTTGAATAAGCGCATCTCTTTTTTCATCATTGGCAATATCAACCTCAACAGCTTCGGCAAAAGGAGAATGGTTGGTTTTAACTAAAATCTGCTCTTTGTTGGCATCAGCAATAATAAATTTCCATTTATTAGCGGCGCTTTCTGCAATCAAATAGTCAATTAATACAGTTGCAGATTTTCCTGCTCCAAAAAGTAAAATGGTTTTCACAATCGTTTTTTTTAAATAAAGCGGCAAGTTATTCTTTAGTTTTCTTAAAAGTAATCGAAATATTTATTTATCAACTTCATCGCTTTTCTTTAATATAAAGCGGCTGGTTTCTTTCCAAAAACTAAAAAAAATCTTCTCCACAAACACTTAAATAATGTGTACAAAAAACAGTATATAACCCTCTGTTTTTAACTGAAAATCCGCTTAAATTTTGTACATTCGCACACTTTTAAACATTATGGAAAATAACGAAGAATTAAACGATGGTATGCTCCCACCCAATGATGGAAGTAATGCCAGCAACAGGGGCAGAATTATTCCTGTAAATATTGAAGAGCAGATGAAAACATCCTACATAGATTACTCTATGAGTGTAATTGTAGGTCGTGCTTTGCCGGATGTACGTGATGGATTAAAACCAGTGCATAGAAGGGTGCTTTTTGGTATGAATGAATTGAGCAATTACAGCAATAAACCCTATAAAAAAAGTGCACGTATTGTGGGAGAGGTGATGGGTAAGTTTCACCCCCACGGCGATGCTTCCATTTACGATACGATGGTTCGTATGGCCCAGCACTGGAGCATGCGGTACACCATGATTGATGGTCAGGGTAACTTTGGCAGCCAGGATGGAGACCCACCGGCAGCTATGCGTTACACAGAGGTTCGCATGCACAAGTTTGCCGAAGCAATGTTGGAAGATATCGAAAAGGAGACGGTTGATCTTCAGTTGAATTTTGATGACTCCTTGAAAGAACCTACCGTTTTACCCACCCGTATTCCGCAGTTATTGTTGAATGGTGCAAGTGGTATAGCCGTTGGTATGGCTACCAATATGATGCCGCACAACCTGAGTGAAGTAATTGACGCATGTGTAGCCTATGTAAATAACAAAGAAATTACCATTGATGAATTAATTGAACACGTAAAAGGACCGGATTTTCCAACAGGCGGCATTATTTATGGCTTTGAAGGAATTAAAGCAGGTTTTCATACAGGCAGGGGGAGGGTGGTACTGCGTGGTAAAGTAAATGTAGAAACACAAAAAAATGGCAGGGAAAAAGTAATTATTTACGAAACACCTTACCAGGTAAACAGGGATACCCTGACTGCAAGAATTGGCGAGCTGATCAATGACAAACAAATTGAAGGCATTGCGGATGTAAATAATGAAAGTAACAACAAAGAAGGTACAAGGATAGTAATTGATCTAAAAAAAGATGTGGTGGCACAGGTGGTTATCAACCAGCTGTACAAGCAAACAGAACTGCAAACTTCTTATGGGATTAACAACGTTGCCCTTGTAAGAGGCAGGCCAAGAACCCTGAATTTAAAGGACCTTATCAGCGAATTTATTTTGTTCAGGCACGAGGTAGTGGTAAGGCGTACCCAGTTTGAATTACGCAAAGCACAGGAAAGGGCGCATATTTTAGAGGGTTACATTATTGCGCTTGATAACCTTGATGCCGTAATTAAACTCATCCGGGAATCTTCTACACCCCATATTGCACAGGAGGGATTAATCAGTAATTTCGGGATGAGTGAAATACAGGCCAAAGCGGTATTAGAACTACGTTTGCAGCGTCTTACCGGGATGGAAATTGACAAGATTAGAGAGGAGCATGCTGCAATTATGAAGGAGATTGAACACCTGAAAGCAATTTTGGCCAATGAAGATATGCGCTACGATATCATTAAAACCGAACTGGCAGAAGTAAAGGCCAAATTTGGTGATGCCCGCAAAACCGAAATTGTTTATGTAGGTAATGAAATAAATATGCTTGATTTAATTGAAGATGAAGATGTGGTGGTTACCATTTCTCACCTTGGTTATATCAAACGTACCTCTGCTGATGAATACCGTCAGCAACGCCGTGGTGGCCGTGGAGCAAAAGGCAGCAGCACCCGCCAGGAAGATTATATAGAACATCTTTTTGTAGCATCCACCCATCACACCTTACTTTTCTTTACAGAAAAAGGACGTTGTTTCTGGTTGAAAGTTTATGAAATTCCGGAAGGAGATAAAACAAGCAAAGGGCGTGCATTGCAGAACATGATTCAGATTCCCCAAGATGATAAAGTAAGGGCCATCATAGATGTTAAAAACTTTAGTGATGAGGAATATCTCAAAAGTCATTATATCGTATTGTGTACCAAAAAAGGAATCATCAAGAAAACCGATTTGGAAGATTTCAGCCGCCCAAGACAAAATGGTATCAACGCCATAAATATCTTAGAAGGAGATCAGTTATTAGAAGCCAAACTTACTGATGGTAACTCTGAAATAATGCTGGCAGTTAAGAGTGGCCGTGCCATTCGT
>JANPNY010000608.1:0-11091 GCA_031427745.1 Chitinophagaceae bacterium
ATTTTTGGGTAAATGACCGAGGTAATAGTCGGCAAAAATTTTAGAGGTAGGAAATAAAGCAGTTAAACCGGAGAGTTTGCAGAAAGAGGTAAATAGCGAAGGAAAGCCTCTTTTGCTTTCTTTTAAAAACCGGCCACTGCCGTCGATCATTCTAATTCCCAAAGCTCCGGCTTTATCTTTTGAGTTAAAGAAACTCAGGCATTGCTCAAAACAATCTTCCGGCACAATGGTATCGGGGTTTAAAAACAAAATGTTTGATCCGCTTGCTGCATTAAGCCCAATATTGTTGGCTTTGGCGAAACCGAGATTTTGTTGCAACCAGATAAATTGTACATCTTTAAAACGGTTGTTGAAGAAAAGTTCGCTGCCGTCTGTAGAATGATTATCAACGACAATGATTTCGGCCTGAATGTTTTTACATGCAGCTAGTACCGAAATAATACACAGCTCTAAAAAGTATTTTACATTATAATTTACTATGATGATGGAAAGCTGCAATTAAAAAGATTTAGTGAAGGTTGATAAAAGCATTACAGAGACTGCAGCTCTTCCCAATATTCTGCAGCCCTCCTTGTATGAGGCACTACAATGGTACCACCTACCATATTGGCTACTGCAAATACTTCGTACAACTGCTCGGTGGTTACACCTGCTTCATGTGCCTTGCCTAAATGATATTTAATGCAATCATCGCAGCGCAGCACCATGCTGGCAATCAGGCCAAGCAGTTCTTTTGTTGTTACATCCAGTGCGCCTGCCGCATAGGTATTGGTATCCAGGTTCCACAAACGTTTTATCACCAGGTTGTCTTTACTTAAAATTACCTCATTCATTTTGGTACGGTAATCGTTAAATTCATTTACAAGTTGCGCCATAAAGATGTTTTTTTAAAGATAAAGATAGTATTCTGTCCAAACCCATAAAGTCAAAATATACTACTCACCTAAAGAATGTCTTTTGGGACTACTGCATTCTCAATTAAAAAGACTATTTTTTGAACAAGGTTGAATTCTCAAACGTTTGAGGATGATCTCATTTCTTTTGATGAACTTGCAGACAAAAATATATATACCATGTTTTTAATCATATTCGGACTACTGATTTTGATAATAATTACAGTAGTCGCAAAAAATAATTTCGCAGTAGCAAAATATGCCGGTACGGGCCGCCTGATCGGTATATTTTTTATATTAGCCGGCATCTCAACAGCCTGTGTCAAACAGATAGATGCAGGAGAAGTTGGTGTAAAAGTGTTATTCGGTAGTGTACAAAATGAAGTGTTGGCAAGTGGTTTGCATTTTGTTAATCCGTTGCTGGATGTAAAAAAACTGGATATAAAAACACAGAATTATACCATGAGTGGCGTAAATGATGAGGGCAATAAATCCGGAGATGATGCCATCAGGGTATTAACGAGCGATGGACTGGAAGTAACCATAGATTTGACTGTGTTGTACAGGCTGGTGGGCGCAGATGCACCCCGGTTACTTAGAGAAACCGGTGACGATTTCAGGGATAAAATTGTACGTCCGATTACACGAACTAAAATACGGGATAACGCAGTCTATTACCAGGCAGTAGATTTATTTGGTAATAAGCGAGACGAATTTCAACAACGTATTTATAAAAGTATTGAAGACGATTTTAAAAAAAGAGGCCTGATGCTGGAACAGCTTTTAGTAAGAAATATTACTTTACCCAATTCTGTAAAGGCATCTATCGAATCAAAAATTAATGCCGAACAGGATGCTAAAAAGATGGAATTTGTTTTGCTGAAAGAGAAGCAGGAAGCCGAAAGAAAAAGAGTAGAAGCACAAGGTATAGCAGATTACCAACGCATCATAAACACAGGCTTAACCGACCAGCAATTACAATACGAACAAATAAAAGCAATGAAAGAGCTGGCATTAAGTCAGAATGCCAAGGTGATTGTGATGGGTAAGGGAAATACACCATTGATTATTGATGGAAAACAGTAAGTGTTGCGTTAATTTTCTTGCTTATTACGCCATACATGCTGTAAATCGGATTAAATAGTGCAGTATGCTGAGGAGTTTACATGGCTAGTAATATTTTATTACACAAGTATAAACTTATCCCCCTGGTGAATGGCAATATTTTGGAGGAAAACAATGAAAACTACCGCATATGGAATTGGTTATTGTAAAAACATTCGACAATTATTTCTCAGCAAATATTACGTTGACAAGGCTACAGGCATTGGGAATTGTTTGTTTTTTAAGAGATGAAAATACAGTTACCATCGATCCCATATTAACCAATGCCATTGGTGGAATTAAGCTTGTTGTAGCAAAGGAAGACGAGGCAGCAACGACCAAATTACTAAGAGCATTTCAAATTGACTACCTGCTATCTGCTACTTGTCCCGAATGCGGCAGCAATAGTTTTGTTCATGTAGCAAAACCGGGTGCTGTCAACTATCTTACAGCAATAATTACCTGGATTTTTTCGAGCTATGCTGTAGCGCCTGTTTACGTGTACCAATGCGGCAATTGCAATTTTGAGTGTGAAAAATTGCCAGATGCAGCGGAACAAGTAAATGAGGAAAATGTGGAAGACTTCCGACAAGGACAAGCATAAAAAAAAGGCACTAAATACAGTGCCCTGATAAATTTATAATCGAAGAATCTGAGAAATTAATTTTTGCAATTCAAGAAAACAAATGGTTTTAGCACCTGCGTGCGAATGGTGTTTCTTACAATCAAACTTTTATTTATAACCTTGTATTTATTGAGATCTATAATCTCATGAGCCGTTGCAAGGTTTTCCATACGTTCTACACTGAAAAGTAACTCGTGTAACAACTCTACCTGTTGTTCAATAGCTTGTGGACTCATCAATTCCTGGTTGAACATAACAAGCAAATCCCGGTTTAAATTGTTCATTTTTAATAAATGGTTTTTTCAATTTTACATAATGCTAATAACCAACCAAACCCCTTTTATTGGGACAACCACATTGACTTTTCTTTAAAGAATTGCAGCCTGTGGTTACAATTGTTATTAGTAAAAATAGTAGTAAGGATATTTTAAAAAAGCGTTGCATAACTATGAATTATCAAAATAAACTAATTTCATTCAATAATATTGCATTTTTCCAAGGATTTTTTTAAAAATTTAAAGTTTGTTTAAAAAAAAGACTATTCTTATTGCTCCTCTTGACTGGGGACTTGGACATGCTACACGTTGTATCCCTATTGTAAAAGAACTTCAAGAACTAAATTGTAATGTAATTATTGCTGCGGAAGGAACGACGCAACTAATTATTTCTCAAGCTTTTCCAACAATTACCTGCCTGCCACTGAAGGGCTACCATGTTAAGTACAGTAGAAAAAAAACGCTTTTTACTTTTAAAATACTTACCCAGATACCTAAAATCATAAGCAAGGTATATAGAGAACATCGCTGGCTAAAAAAAGTTGTAAAAAAATATGCTGTTGATGCAATTATTTCAGACAACAGGTTTGGGTGCTACCATCATTCCTTGCCTTCCGTTTACATTACCCATCAGTTGGCAATACAAACAGGTAATTCAATATCCGATACGTTGGCGCAAATGATTCACCTTCATTTTATAAAAAAGTACACGCAATGCTGGGTGCCGGATTTTGAAGGCAAAGACAATGTTGCCGGTAAATTATCGCATCCAAAACTTGTGCCTTCCAATACCACTTATATTGGATGCTTATCCAGGTTTCAATCAATTCCTGCGATAAACAAAATTTATGATGTAGTAATTGTTATTTCCGGCCCGGAACCGCAGCGAACCATTTTTGAAAATATGTTACTGGTTCAGCTTAATTATTTTACAGGTAAAGTATTAATTGTAAGGGGCCTTCCGGGTAGAAAGATGGACATGCCTTTATTAAATATTAATAACCACGAGGTACATGCCCACCTTTCAACCAAGGAACTAAACCAGGTAATTCAACAGGCAAAAATGGTTATTTGCAGAAGTGGTTATACTTCTGTAATGGACTTAATTAAAGTACAACAAAAAGCCATTTTTGTGCCAACTCCGGGGCAAGCAGAACAGGAATACCTGGCAAGCTATTTATTTGAAAAGGAAATGTATTATTCTGTACCACAGCATAAATTTATTTTGCAAAAAGCATTGGATGCAGCGGCCAGCTTTCCTTATCATTTTCCGTTATTTAATATGGAACAGTACAAAAAAACAATAGAACATTTTGTGAATAATTTATCACCTCAAGTTTCACAATAAAAAATTTAAGTGAATACAAAGTTTCAGGCACACCTTGGTTTATTATGTACCAATCTTTTTTTTGCCATCAACCTTAGTGCAGTAAAATACCTTACTGCTAATCATTTTATGGAGCCCTTTGGCATGAACCTGATTAGGGTGGGTATAAGCGCTGTTTTATTTTGGGCAATATATTTGGTTAAGCCGTCTGCAAAAAAAATTCAGCGAAAGGATATGCCTCGTTTTTTATTCTGTGCGCTTACTGGTATTGCCATTAACCAAATGTTATTTTTAAAGGGACTGTCGTTAAGTTACTCCATACATGCAGCTTTACTAATGCTTACTACTCCTATCTTAATTACGTTTATTGCCGCATGGCTGTTAAAAGAAATGATAAATTGGTATAAAATTGTTGGACTTGGTTTGGGAGTTTCCGGCGCCGTTATTCTAATAACTGCAAGGCAACCAACCGGTACTGGTAGCCAGGTATTTTTAGGAGACATGTTGATTCTTATCAATGCAGTGGCCTACACTATTTACTTTGTTATTGTAAAGCCATTAATGCTTACATACAATCCTGTACAGGTTATCCGCTGGGTATTTACCTATGGGTTTTTTATGGTGCTGCCTTTTGGTTGGACAGAATTTTCAGCAATCAATTGGGGAACTTTTGGTGCAATAGAATTTTTATGTATAAGCCTGATCGTTTTCGGAGGCACTTTTCTAGCCTATCTTTTTAATGCAAATGGCATTAAAATACTCGGTGCATCAGTAGCTGGTACCTATATTTACCTGCAACCGGTATTTGCTACAGTAATTGCAATGATTTTCTTGAAAGAAGAATTGGAAGGATATAAAATAATGGCAGCCATAGCTATTTTTTCCGGTGTTTATTTATGCAACCGGAAAACAACTTTAACTGGTACAAAAGAGAGCCAGGTATAGCCAACGTTAGCTGTTTTTAGGAAAATCAAAAAACAGGAATTCCTTTTTTGCCTTTGTGAACTCAGCCCAGTTATTGGTAAATACTTTTATCGAAAAAATGCTACAGGTGGGCATGTTGTCGATTTTGGTATTATCAGTTAGCAGGTTTACAAATTCAGTAATGCCGGGGTTATGAGAAAATATTGCTACCGTATCAGCCGAATTATCAAGTGATAAAATTACTTCAAAAAATGTAGCTGCCTCAGCATGATAAAGTTTGCTGATTAATTGGATGGACTCCTGCGGGTGTTGAAGGGCAGCACAAAAGAGTTCAGCTGTTTTTTTTGCCCGTTTTGCAGGACTGGAAACAAAGGCATCAATTTTAATATTTCCTTTTTTTAGCCTTGCTGCCATTTCGAGAGCATCTTTTTTACCTCTTTCATTTAATGGCCTTTCAAAATCTGTGAGGGGTCCAGCATCCCAACTGCTTTTAGCATGGCGGATGATAAGAAGCGTTTTGCTACCATCACTGCCGGCGGGCGGGGAAATATTTAATTCGTCAGTTGCATTTTTCATATATCTAATTTAGCATTGTAAAAAACTTCAAGTAACGTTACCCTTTTTTCTTAATTAACGGCAGCTAACCGGGATGGGGTTAATATCCCCTGACATTTTTTCCTTCCATATAATTCATAAATGCTTTATTGCAAACTCTGTTACCACCAGGTGTAGGATAGTTGCCTGTAAAATACCAGTCGCCGGTATTAGTTGGGCAGGCCAAATGCAATGTATCTATGGTTTGATAAATAACATCCACAGGAATATCTATTTCCTTCGGGGTAATAAGTTGTGCTATTTTATTTGACATTTGCTCTAAAGTAAATGGCTTATAAACTCTCCTTACTACATTTTCTGTGTGGAGTTGATTGTTAAAATCCAGCTCTTTACACCTGTTAAAAAGTTCCTCCAGTAAATTAGTCTGGCCGGTTTCCTTCAACAGTTCCATTGCAGCTTTAAAAGCAATAAAGTCACCCATCTTACTCATATCAATACCATAGCAATCAGGATACCGGATTTGCGGCGCAGATGAAACAACTATAATTCGTTTGGGTTTTAAACGGGCCAGCATCCTGATGATACTTTCCTTTAAAGTGGTACCCCGTACAATAGAATCGTCAATTACTACCAGCGTATCTATGTGATCTCTTACGGTGCCATAGGTTATATCATAAACGTGCTGTACCATTTCGTTTCGGCTTGCATCTGCCGTAATAAAGGTGCGTAGCTTAACATCTTTGATAGCGATTTTTTCAATCCTTACTTTACGGCTAACCATTTCGGTTAATTTAGCCTCATCATAATCATTACCCCAGCTTAATATTTTTTCAATTTTTACCTTGGTTAAATAGTCCTCGGCACCTTTCAGCAATCCGTAAAAGGCTGTTTCTGCCGTATTGGGGATAAAAGAAAAAATGGTATTTTTCAAGTCGTAATTAATCGCTTTTAAAACAGGTTGGCTAAGGTAATAACCCAATGCATTTCTTTCTTTATAAATTTTTTCATCGCTTCCCCGGCTAAAATAAATGCGTTCAAAACTACACGCCCGTCTTTCCTTTGGTTCTATAATCTGTTCTATTTGATAATTTCCATGGGCATCAGTAATTAATGCACAGCCCGGCATTAGTTCCTTTACCTCATTCTCACCAACATTAAAGGCAGTTCTTATTGCTGCCCTTTCACTCGCTGCCACTATTACATCGTCATTTATATAGTAATAAGATGGTCTTATGCCATGTGCATCTCTTACAACAAAAGAAGAACCATTGCCCACCAGGCCGCAAAAATTAAAACCGCCGTCAAAAAGCGGTACTGCCTTCTTAAGTACTTTTTTAATATCCAAAGCCCCGGGAAATGCTTCATCTGCTTTTACAAGAAAATGATGTAGCACTTCCATCATCGCAGCAAGATCGCTTTGCTTTTGAAAAACGCCGGGATCAACATTTATCAGGCCAAATAATTCCTCCGTATTTACCAGGTTAAAGTTTCCTGCCAATGCAAGGTTTCTTGAAGGGATGATATCTCTTTTTATAAACGGGTGGCAAAATTCCACATTGTTTTTCCCCTGTGTACCATAGCGTAAATGCCCTAAAAGCAGTTCGCCTACGTAATTAACGTGCCCCTTCATTAAACCGGGATGGTTTTTAATATCAGGCTGGTATTTTTCTATTTCTGTTATTTCTTTTTCTATCTGGAAAAACAAATCGGCTATTGGTTGATTGGCGCTGCTACGCAGGCGATGCAGGAAAGGGTACCCCGGTTCAACATTTAGTTTTACTGTTGCAATACCGGCGCCATCCTGGCCACGGTTGTGCTGTTTTTCCATCAACAGGTAAAGCTTGTTTAACCCAAATAATACCGAACCGTATTGCTGTTGGTAATAACTAAATGGCTTTCGGAGCCGAATGAAAGCAAGGCCACATTCGTGTTTTATATCGTCGCTCATGATTTATTATGAGCTGCAAAGTTAACAGTTTGCCGCACAAAAAATCCCGGTGAATATCACCAGGATTTGTTAATAAAGCATTGCCTGTTATTTATAGGCCGCTAATACAAAGTCCAATTTGGTATGGACGTACTGACGGGCCGGCTACATCTTTTATAAGGGCTGTAATTTGATAATTTGCAACCAATGAAAAATGCCCGAGGCCAACTCTTGCAGTAGCAACAATACGTGAACTATTAAAAAATGTATTTTCTTTTTCTTTTAATTTATAAGAATTTATGGTTGTGCCGGATCTGTTTTGCAATGTCTTTCCTTTAGTGTGTGCATCTAATAACAACCCTATTTTAGCTCCGATCGCAACCTTCAGACTTTTATCTTCTTTTTCCGGGTTAAATATATACCTCAGTTCAATTGGTACCTCAACAAAGGTCGTTACCAGTTTATATTTCTTAAAATGATCCAAAGTGTCCAGGTTTCTGAAAGGAAGTTTAATACTATTGGATTTTACATCAACAGAAGTTTTTTTGAAAAAAATGTTACTGGCATTTATTCCCAACCCAAAAGCAATGCTCCAGCGTGGATCAGATTTAAATGGCTTATCAAGCATAAACGAAATACCTGCTCCCCTGCTCAATCCACCCATTCTGTTTTTGATGCTATCAGGGGCTCCACCCCATGAATCAACGGTAAATTGAACCATCAGGTGATCTGCCGCCCTGTCGAGTTTCTTTTTTTTCCAGTCTGGATTGGTTTGAGAAAAAGCCATTGTACAAAAACAAAAACCTAATACTGATGCAACTATTTTCTTCATAAGTTAATCTTGAAAGATAAAAATACTGGTGTGCAGGGTTAATGAAAGGTTAAATAGAATTATAAAAATTTGCCCGATCTATTTCGGGCAAATTTCAATTTATTTACGTGGGCCCACCTGGGCTCGAACCAGGGACCACCTGATTATGAGTCAGGTGCTCTAACCAACTGAGCTATAGGCCCTGTTATATTTTAGTATAACGGTTGGCAAAAGTAAGTAAAAACGCCTATTCAAAATATCTTCCCCTAAAAAACAATTTACACATTGGGAGTTTAGCTCTATTTGTTAAACAATAGCTAAAAGTATTTTTGATTTATTTAAATTGCAACTAATAACACTTGCTAAAACGATTTGCCATTATGATGAATTTGGATGAAATTAAAACATTGCAAATAAAAATAAGCCAGCAGGGCGATGAGCATGCTTTTGGCCAATTATATGCGATCTGCATGCCCTATTTGCTTAAGTTTTCAAAAACTATTTTAAAAAATCAAGAGCTAGCAGAAGAAGTTGTGTCAGATATTTTTATAAAAATTTGGCAAAATAGGGCAGAAATTGGTAAAATTGAGAATTTTAAATTGTACCTGTATGTAAGTACTAAAAATACAGCGCTTAATTATTTATCCCGTCATTTTAGAAAAGAAGTGTTATCTCTGGAAGAGATGGCGCTAAATACCAATGTAAGCACATACAATCCAGAACAGCTTCTTATAACCTCCGAAGCTGTAAAAAAAATCAACTACGAAATAGATAAGCTTCCCCCCCGATGCAAACTTATTTTTAAGCTTGCAAAAGAAGACAGACTTAAATACAATGAAATTGCCGACTTGTTAAATATTTCGATAAAAACTATCGATAGCCAAATGGCAATTGCACTTAAAAAAATAAGTAGTGCTATTAATTTCGACTTGAAAAAGAATTTTCAATAAAGAATTTTACTACTGCCTATTATCGGGCATTTTAGCTACCTAACAATTTACGCCTGTTTTTTTTAGATTATCTACACTTAATTTCAACCTGTAAAATAAATGTTAAATCTCTTTAGTGGATTTTTAAAATTTATGTGTTCATAACAAAATAGCGATGGAAATAAACAATCCACAACATATTTGGCAATTGATGGCCAGAAAATTATCCGGAGAAGCTACAGCTCTGGAACTGCATGAGTTGGAACAGCTGCTGCGTAATGATCCCCATGCTAATTATTCTAAAGAAATATTGTGTGACTTATGGGAAACTGAGCTCCCTATTGATAGTCATTATGCCGAAAGCAAGTATAAAGAATTGGTGCTACAGTTGAAAAATATGGGAATTGATGAGGGGAAATTTTATGATGATGATCATTTTATAAATAATGAATCTACAGTTTCTGTTTTTAAGAAATATAAAAGAGGTTTGTTTGCTTTTGCTACAACTGCAATTGTAGCTATCTTAATAATTAGCATTTATTTAAACTATAACAGAACTAATGACGCTATGCTGGCAGACTTACCAGCAAAAAGCGAAATAAGTACAAAAAATGGCTCTAAAACCAACCTGGTTTTACCAGATGGTACAAAAGTTTGGTTGAATGCTGGCAGTGAAATGACGTATGATAAAAATTATGGCAGCAAACTGCGAGAAGTTACATTAAATGGTGAAGCCTATTTTGATGTAGTAAAAAATGCTGATAAGCCATTTATAATTCATGCTAACAAAATGGATATTAAAGTATTGGGGACTGTCTTTAACGTAAAATGCTATAAAAGTGAAAAAACAATAGAAACTTCATTAATACGCGGCAGTATAGAGGTGACCTTAAAAGACAGGCAGGAAAAAATAATGATGAAGCCCAACGAAAAGCTAATTGTTAATATTGAAGAAAAAGAAAAAATAAAAACTATACCTAATAAAATAGTCCGTGCCTCTTTTATTCAAAAGCCCCTTATTTTACTTGGCAACCTTACCATTTATACTAAAGACAATACCGTAGTAGAAACCGCCTGGGTGCAAAACCGCCTTGTATTTGTGAGCGAAACTTTTGAAGATATTGCTTTAAAGATGGAAAGGTGGTATGGCATTAAGATTGTTTTTGCAAATGAAGTACTAAAAGAGGTAAAAACTACCGGCAGTTTTGAGAAAGAATCTATTACCGAAGCACTTAATGCCTTACAATTATTATCACCATTTAACTACATTATTAAAAATAATATTATAATAATCTCCAGTAAAAATAAAATAAAAAAATGATCAAACTAATACCTAACAATTCATCTTAGAAGAATAAAAAAGGGAAATGCGTCAACATTTCCCTGCAATAGAAAAATAACGAAAATACTCGTATTGCTTCTCAGGGCCATTCTAATTTCATACTTTAACTACAAAACAAATGTATATGAAAAAAACCAAACGACTACTGTCTTCCAACCAACGAAGGCTAATAAAACTGCTTATGATTATGAAATTTACCATCGTCTTTCTCCTGTTTACCGGTCTGCAAGTATCAGCCAAAACATACTCACAGGATAGGATTACTTTAAAACTTCACGGCTTCGTGCAATGTGGGCGCCGTCGCGCGGGCGCTCGCGGCGGGCGCGGCTCCGCGTGATGCCCACCGGACGTCGGCTCCGGCGACCACGATGTCGAGCGC
>JANPNY010000609.1:0-3857 GCA_031427745.1 Chitinophagaceae bacterium
TTTGTTTTGGTCTGGCTCTCAAACACAGGCTCCTGAACCCTTACGCTAATTGCGGCGCAAATGCTTCCCCTTATATCCGACGCCTCATAATCTTTCTTAAAAAATTCCCTGATTGTTTTAATGTAACCTTCCCTAAAAGCCGCCAGGTGCGTACCTCCCTGCGTGGTAAACTGGCCATTTACGAAACTGTAATATTCTTCACCATAGGCACTTTCGTGCGTTATGGCCACTTCTATATCCTCGCCCTTAAGGTGAATAATGGGATAACGGATTTCATCTGCATTGGTTTTGCGCTGCAACAAATCCAGCAACCCGTTTTTGCTTACAAAACGTTTGTTGTTCAGGTTCATTACCAGGCCTGCATTCAGGTAGCAATAGTTCCAAAACTGGTTATCCAGGTATTCCTGTACAAAATGAAAATTCTTAAAAATCGTCTCATCCGGCACAAATTCAACCAATGTTCCGTTTTCTTGTGTGGTGGCAATTTCCTTGTGTTCTTTTACAAGATTACCCTGCTTAAATTCAGCTGCTTTTTCCCTGCCGTCTCTAAAAGAAGTTACCTTAAAATAATTACTCAGCGCATTTACCGCCTTAGTACCCACCCCATTGAGACCCACACTTTTTTGAAAGGCTTTACTGTCGTATTTAGCGCCGGTATTAATTTTACTCACCACATCCACCACTTTACCCAGGGGAATGCCCCGGCCATAATCCCTCACCGTAACTTCATTGCCGGTAATATTTACATCGACATGACGCCCATAGCCCATTGTATGTTCGTCAATACAATTATCTATCGTTTCTTTCAGCAACACATAAATGCCATCATCGGCACTGCTGCCATCGCCCAGTTTACCAATGTACATTCCGGGCCGCAGCCGTATGTGTTCTTTCCAGTCGAGGCTCCGGATGGAGTCGTCTTCGTATCTGCTTGTATCTTTTTCTGCCATTTGCCCCAATTCCTCAAAGAGGTATTTTTTGTTATTAATTATGTACCCGGCTATATTTCTTTAATCAGCTTTTGTGGCGTCGCACACTTGTACAATGTATCATTGTTGAACTTTTATTGACTAAATGCCAGACAAGCAAAATTTAAAGAGGACGCAATCTACTAATATTATTAGTAATTACGCAATGTGGCAAATATAGTTAAAGGACAATAGAGAGAAAGGGATGGTTATTCACATGTGGTGCATATAATCTTGGTACATTATCAGGCTTGTTTGTTATCGGTTTTTAAAACAAGAAATTGTTGAAACAACAGCAGTAAAATCCTACACTTATTTTTTCACTTATTCATTTTTAAAAATACTTTCCACAAGTATTTGACATTGAAACAGGCTATCTGCTAACTACTTAATTTTATACAAATAAAAAACTATGAAATTCAGTTTTCTTCATACTTGCCTTATTCTTTCGGTTGCACTAAGCTCTTGTTCACCTACTTCAAATACAGGGCTCTTAAATGCTAAACCGGAAGTGGTTTTAAAAGATTTTCGGTCCTGGTGAACGTATCATTCACAGAATATAAATCTTTCAAAAAACTACACCTCTCTTAATGCTTCTTTACAGGAAATTGATCATGAACTCTTTCTTCAAATGCTTGCCACCGGAAACTATGTTGCGTTCCGGCTGCAAACCGATGACGCCTCTTTTAAATATGCTTTGTACGAACTTAGCCCAAAAGCTAATAATGAAATAAGAACGCAGGTAATACAATTTGCAGAAGATGGCTATCGTAAATTTAAAATGGAAGGAACGAGGATACCCGATTTTAATTTTACCGATTTAAATGGCAAAGTTTATAACAAAGAAAATACAAAAGGAAAGATAGTTGTACTAAAATGCTGGTTTGTAAACTGCCAGCAATGTGTAGAAGAAATGCCGGCACTAAACAAAGTTGTGCAAGAATTTAACAGCCGGAACGATGTGGTTTTTATAAGTTTCGCATTTGATGCAAAAGAACAATTGGTGCAATTTTTATCCAATACAAAGTTTGAATATGCGGTAGTACCCATTTCAAGAAATTACCTGGAAGAGCAATTAAAAGTTACCGAATATCCTACCCATTTTATACTTAACAGAAGGGGCCGGATAACAAAGGTTGTTACAGATTATCATGATATGATTTACGCATTGAAATACGAGCTTTCTCAATAAACTATTATTTTAATAACTACGGCTTTGCCAATAGAAACGTACCATTGGGCCTAAACTAAATGGAGACTGGATAGGCCCCTTCCAAACTACTTAAAGTATGTCTGCCGACAGTATTCACTACGGAGTTGTTAAAGGCGTATTAATTTAGAAAAATCTCATCTATAAATGCCCACCCGTTTTGCCCCTTGCCCCTGTGCCAAGGGGGTAATTTATTTACCGGAACCATTACTATTTTCATACACCTTGCAGTTACCGCCGCAAAGTTGAGATCGTAGCCTTTCATGTAACCAAGCGCATCGGTGGTGGGCTGTGGAGGATTAATTTTCTTGATGAGTTTGAGATGATTTGGATCGCTGCCTGCCCATACTTCTAATTGCTCGGGTGGCATAATAAAATTACCAATATCTATCATATTGCTGATGGATACAGCCGATACACTCCTGGCAGTGTCAAAATACAAAATGGCTTGCATGGGTATGCCTTTAAAGCCGATCCACTTGCCGCTGCGGAAATTGAAATCGCCTTTTTGTGCATCTGCCAGCACTGCTGCCGGAACAGTTTTGTAAGGTAGGTCGAGTGCCGCTTGCACCAACCTGATGGAGTCGATGGTATATCCTGCTTTATAAAACACCCGTTCTGTTACGTCGCTGCTAAGCCAGCCCTGCATAAATGCCTTTGATTTAACCGTCATGTTATTGTTAATTATAAGGTTGCCAGAGTACAATGGTGAAAGCAAACTGTCTGGCTCGGTACCATCGGTGGTATAGCGGATAGTAACGCCTTTTACGTAATGTTTTAATTTAAGGGCGATAGGTTTTAAAATCACCTGCTCCTCATTTTCTACAATGGGTGCATTGAGTTTCATTTTAATGCTGTCGCCGTTGAAACCGGTTTGTATGGCCGTATTTTTTAGTTGCTTTTGCAGCGCAGTAAGAGGTTGCATTTGTGCCGGTGTACTCCAGATATACAGTTGAGATAGTTTGGATAAAGAGGCCAACCCGCCAAGGCTTTCGGCATTTACCCCCGTGCCGGAAAGGGATAATTGTTGTAAAGCTGTTAAAGACTTTAAGGCAGCTAAACCAGTGCCTTTAATATTGGTAAAAGAGAGATTGAGCTTGCGTAGATTAGTAAACTGTGCAATGGTAGACAGGTCATTGTCTGTTACCGGCATTTTATTTAAATTGAGGGAAACGATTTGTTCTTTTACCAGCAGCAATTCTTTTAACTGCTCAGATTTAAACTGGGATGCCCCGTAAAATTCTACACCCAAAGCCGGCGAGCCAATGGCAATTGGAGTGATGAAGCGATAATTATTGCTTAATGACTTTATCTTGCTATCGTCAGCCGGTTTAAAGCTGTAATCATCGGTATCAATAGTTTTAAATTGAGCCACAGCCATTTGTCGTAAACTGTCGGCAGGAGGCAAGTCAGCAACCTTAGCAGTTGCACTTGCACCGCTTTTTATCCAGTGATAAATAATGCTGATTTCATCATCGGTAAGTTGAATTTTACCCGTGGGCGGCATGTGTTTTTTATTGTCGTCAGGCAGGTGAATACGGGTAAGCATCAGCCCGAAATTTTCAGCTTTCATATCCCACAAAGCACCGCTTTTGCCTCCTTTGGCCAGCATGGCATAGGGCTCCATTAACAGCCCACCCTTGGTCTTTTTTTCGTTGTGACAGATAACACATTTTGCC
>JANPNY010000610.1:0-1981 GCA_031427745.1 Chitinophagaceae bacterium
GCTGGTGCCCGTTTTTAGAAAGATCTAATATGCTGAGCCTGTTAAACCCTAATATTCCCTCAAATGTTTCCTTTATAATTTCTGATTGCTGATGTCCATATTCTTTAGATTCCCCTGCGGCAAGACTAAAAACCATTATTCCGGAATCATCGGGGCCCCTGTGCTTTTGGGCAAGGAGCATATTTCTCATTGTGCCCGTATGCTGGATCGGTTTATTATTAGTGTTGATATATCCTGCTATGCCACACATGCCAATAAGTTATTGTTTTGAAAGTAAATTTAAAAGCACATCACGATGAGCTTCGCATCGTGTGATGTTAAGCAGCAGCCTTCGTTTCCTGCCTTTAATGAATTTTGGGAAAAAACCTCTTGCCCTCAATGACGAGATTACGTTGCCGAAATTTGGTTCAACAAATGCATCGTACATCCGCCTGACCGAATTACAATAAACATCGAAAGCTTCCGCTAATTTTTTATCATCACCGATAACATTATTAAGCCTACTGATCTTTATGTCAAAATGTTTTTTTTCTTCGTCATTTAATTGGAAAATACCGGGAGCTTCATTGTTTTGTTTATGCGGTATAATTTCAAAATCTATTTTTTCTGAAAGTATCAACCTTACAAGAAAACCGTAATTCCAATCCGTATTTATTTTTCCAGGCCAGTCATACAAGAAATTGCCAAGCGCATAAAAAATTGGTTTGCCCTTGTACACTTCGTAGCCGCTTAAACAATGAGTGTGGTAGGATATTATTGCATCCGCACCGATATCAATAAAAAACCGATACAGCTCCTTCATCCTTGGCGAAGGCAAATGGTAAAATTCGTTACCGGCGTGAAGCATCAGTATTAAAAAATCATGCTCTTTTTTTGTTGATGTAATAGACTGGTAATTTTTTATTATGTCGAGCCTGTTAGCGCCCACTTCTCCGCCCGGCGCACTGATAAATTCATTTTCTGCAAAATTAATTACTGCAATTTTTTTCCCTTTAATCACAGCAGAATACGGCTTTCTTCTTTCCTCTTCTGTAGTGCCAATACCTACGGTGCTTATCCCTTTTTGTTGGCAGACATTTATGGTGTCCAAGGCTCCCTCTGCATCACAGTCCATGATATGATTGTTTGCCATCGCAGCAAGTTGAATATTTGCATACTTTAAAATCTCGATAGTATGCGGCGCAGCAAATTGATAAGGGCCTGTTTTAGGTATCCGCTTTTTAGTTGTAGTCAATGGACATTCTATATCGGTAACATTTAGATCATTATTTTGAAAAACGTCGATGAAGTCGTTGAATATTGAAGCATAATCACGTTTTGCTGATAGCTGCTCAATCCGGTTATGCGGACAAAAATCTCCGGTAAATAATATTTTAATAGGGGCCATATTTTTTGTCTTAATTAGTCGTCATCAAATCACCCAACTGATCAGACGATAGGAAAACAACATCCGGCCATTTTTTTTGTATTGCGGTGATCAGTTGCTTTAGCAACTTTAAATTTTTTACCCGGTTATTTTCATCGAGCCAACCGATATAATTTAACCGGTGAGAAGAAATCACCGCAGGTTTATGCCACCTGAACGCAATTTCCACCTGCTTTAGACATACAGCAACCGAATCAATAGAAGGATTCAGCGTTGGCTCAAAAATGCAATTACGAATAAAATAACGTAGCCCGTTTGCCGATGGCTGATTCATGTAATGGTAAGTTTTTTTATAGGAATTATTCACCATCGGTGGTTGCAGTTGTACAATATTTCCTTGCATGTACTTTACTCCTCCCGCTTTTAAGGTAGATTCCATCCCCCTATGCCAGGTATAACAAGGGGCAATAAATGATTTGGAAGTATAGCCCATGATATCCCTGAATAATTGCAATCCTTCCGCAAGGATGCTGTTGAGTTGTGGAAGTTCCACCTCGTCATCAAAATCAAAGGCCTCCATAAAGCTGTAATCGGTTTCGCCATTACCGGAAAAAG
>JANPNY010000611.1:0-8288 GCA_031427745.1 Chitinophagaceae bacterium
TCTTTAAAACTTCGTCGGGCCAAATTCGATATAACGCAGTATAGGCTTCCAGCACATGCAGGTGCGTATTCATCGTTTTTTTTTCATTGGCATCCTTTTCACTCAGCCGCAGGTCTTCCAATGTTTCCCAGTCTCTCGTAAAAGCATCAAGATAGCCGGAATACGTTTCATCGAAACTATATTGTTCAATCGTTTTATATAATTCAATGGCAGTATTTTTTGCAGCTTCGTTTTTGCTGGCGGTATAATAGGCACTGCATCCATAGATGGCAAATGCCAGCGCATAAATTTGCTTTTTTGTATCAAGCGGTTTTCCATTAGCACTCAATAACCAATAGGTGCCTCCAAAATCTTTATCAATAAAATGGGCAATAATATAATTGTATGCAACCCTTGCCAAATGAAGGTGTTCCTCGTTTTTTGTTAAAGAATAGGCGGAAGAAAATGCCCATAAAATTCTGCTGTTAAGTACAGATCCCTTGGGAGCATCGGGATAGGCTGTATTATTTTCATCGATGCGACCAACAAAACCACCGTTGATATTATCGCAGGTATTTTTTTGCCAGTAAGATAAAATTGAATCCAACTCGGCCTGCATTTCATTGCTATATTCTTTCAGTATTGCTGTTGTTGCTAAGTCCGGCTTACCCATGTTGCTTCTGTAGGTTTTGCTAATTATTTCCATGCACTACTGCAGATATATTTTCTTCCTTAACAGCATTTGTAATCTGTAGATTATTTTCTATAATCGCAGAAACCGTTTTAACAGATGCTGCAGAACTTAACCCGTCTTCGGGAGTGTTCATTACATAATCGAGCAATCTGTCAATGGAAGAAACTGCCACATGTATCCGGGTATCGGAAGATGCGTAATATATAAACACTTTACCATCTTCATCTGCAATCCATCCGTTGCTAAATACCACGTTGGATACGTCGCCAATACGCTCCTCTCCTTCCGGTGCTAAAAAATATCCCCCGGGTTTATGCATTACTTTTGTAACATCTTTTAAATCTGTCATAAACATGTACAGCACGTAACGCAGTCCGGCAGCGGTATTGCGTACACCATGTGCCAGGTGCAACCAGCCGTGCACAGTTTTAAGCGGTGCAGGACCTTGCCCATTTTTCATTTCGGATATGGTGTGGTACACACGAGGCTCTATTACCGCTTCTTTTTCAATAATTGCATTGGTAATATCTTTCGCAAGGCCAAAACCAATGCCACCACCTTTGCCGGCTTCGATAAAACTATCCTGTGGTCTTGTATAAAAAGCATAATGGCCATTCACAAATTCAGGATGTAAAACCACATTTCGTTGTTGTGCTGAACCTGTTTTTAAATCGGGCAGTCTTTCCCAATCTACCAGGTTTTTAGTACGGGCAATGCCACATTGGGCAATGGCCGCAGACTGATCTTCCGGCGGTGCTTTGGTATCTCTTCGCTCGGTACAAAAAAGTCCATATATCCATCCATCTTCATGCTGTACCAGGCGCATGTCATAAATATTGGTATCAGGCACATCAGTTTCCGGCATACAAACAGGATGAGGCCAAAATGAAAATCTATCAATCCCATTTTCGCTTTCTGCAACAGCAAAAAAACTTTTTCTATCTAGGCCCTCTACCCTTACCACTAAAACATATTTATCATTCCACCTAATAGCACCTGCGTTTAAAGTAGCATTTATGCCAAATCGCTCCATCAAAAAAGGGTTGGTAGCTTTGTTAAAATCATATCTCCAATTTAATGGTGCATGGGCGGCCGTTAGCACCGGATTTTTGTACCTGCTAAAAATGCCATTGCCACCAGGTACAGGTTCATTGTTTTTTTGCAACAACTCAAGTTGCTGCTCCTGTAAAAAATTCAGTCTGTTTTGAAATTCGTTTTTCATACAATAAAATTTAATTTTCCAACCTATTCCACCAGGTTCTTTTTAGAATAAACACAATTACAATAATGGCTGCTATTGTTATCCATAAAGGCTGTTGCATGTTTAAAATAAAATACATGGGCAACAGGGTAAAACATAGCTGCCCAATGATGCCTATCACTACATTAAACATATCCAGCTTAAAATTATTATTGCCAATAAAAGAAGGATCTGTTGCAAGCACTTTTTCATGAATTGGCTTCCAAAACCCCCAGGGCCGTACAGTTTTGTAAAATGAAATTAAAACGGTGTCTTCTGTTGGAGGTGCGGCGTATGTGCCGATAATACAACCTGCTAAAGACAATACAAACAATAACGGCCACCAATACAAAGGCAAGCCGGTAGTTAAATAAGGCATCGCCAATGCTGCAACAATGCCCACTGCCATACCCCAGAAAAATCCATTGGCATTAAAACGCCACCAATACCATTTAAGGCAGTTGGCGGCAACATATCCACCATACAGTCCTCCCACTATCCATTGTAAAATTTCATTTACGTTGTTGGCTAAAAAACCAAAGAATACGCCTACGGTTACTACCAATATTCCTACTATGTAATTGATATAAATTACTTTTTTATTACTGGCAGCAGGATTAATGTACTTAAGGTAAATGTCATTGGTAATATAGGCTTGTGCTGCATTTAAGGTTCCGCTAAAAGTTCCCATAAATGCACCCAATAACCCTGTGACCACAATACCTAACACACCAACAGGTAAAAAATTATTGACAGCTCCTGGTAATATTCGCTCAAAATCTGTTACCCCATCCGGGCCTTTTAAATACAACTGGTTGTAATGCAGCAGCGCCAAAACTGTAAGCCCGGTAATCATCGAATAACGAATGGGTAATAACATAATACTCACAAACCCCGTCATTTTGCTGGCATCTTTTGGACTGCGGGTACTTAATACTTTTTGCATGTCGTAATTAGGTGCAGGGCCAGCTAAGGAGGCAAACACTCCCTTTAACAACATCATCATGAAAAATATTCCAAACAAACTATATCCATCATCTGCTATTTTCTTATTGGCATCTGCAGCTATGTTGGTCCAGTCCAGGTTGAGCTTCCACCCGAAAAAAGGATTGGCCCAGCCCTCGGGCACAATAAGCGTTTGCCCTTGTAATTGCTGCATGGCTATTACCGCAATTGCAATGCAGCCAATCGTCATAATACTGTACTTGATAACGTCGCCTAATACAATGCTGTGCATGCCCCCCAATATGGAGTAAAACATAGCGAACAATGTAAATACTATGCCGTAAAAAATGAGGAACATATTTAGGTGAAACATCAAAGGGTACATAGCCCTTGATAATATCCCATGGAATAAAAATTTCAACAAATTTTCCCAGGCCTACAAATCCATAGGCTAAAAAACCAAGGCAACCAATCAATGCAAAAGCTATCACAATTATATGCGATGCCGTCACGCCCTTGCCTGTGAGTCCAAATCTTGTTTTGAGCCATTCGGCCCCTGTATTTGCGTTGCTGCGTCGTAGCCATTTACTTAAAAACATCATCATAAAAACCTGGTTAAAAACAGGCCATAACCAGGGAATCCAGATGCTTTTTAATCCATATACAAAACAAAGGGCAACCATCCACATGGTGCCACTTATGTCGAACATATCCGAAGCATCACTTAAGCCAAGCATGTACCACGGTAAGCTTTTGCCACCCATCAGGTAGCTCTCTTTGCTTTTACTGGCTTTTTTACGCATCCAGAAACCAATAAAAATCATCGTGACCAGGTAGCTGACTAAAATGAGTATGTCGATTAATTGTAATTTCATAATTGGTAAGCAGGCTTTCGTTTAAAACAAAGGTTGTAGTAATGACTGGTTTTAAAAGGTTTTATAAGTTAGTTTGATATGAAATGGATTTTAAAACGGAAAATTATTATTGATACAATTTTAATTGTTTGGTTCGCTTTTCAAAAAACATCTTTTTCTTTTTACTAAACACTAAAAAATCATTAGCTGATAAATGCCCTTTGTAGGGTACAAAATATTCCATTTCATCGTTAGCTTTCAGCCCGGCATTACGCCATGCAAGTACATAGGCAATGGAATGTTTTTCTATTGCTTTCAAAAATACGGATGTCCACCAGTGTGCGTCCGGTATTTTATTAAAACCAAACTCCGTAAGTGCCGGAATTTTATTTTTTTCTTTCGATATTTTATCAAGCAGGGAAAGGCTTTTATCCATTTCAATAATAAACTTATCATTAGCCAGTATATCGCCTTTTTGATAAATATCAAAGCCAACAATATCTACCCAATCATTACCGGGATATCTTTCTACATATTCCGCTTCTGATGAAAACCTATCTGTATTAAAGGCGTACAACAGTTGATGGATTTGCTTTGTATCTCTTAAATAAACAACGGTGTACTTCCATAAATTAATTAATTCTATTGGCGTACAATTTTTTCCTCCCCACCAAAACCAACTGCCATTTAACTCGTGATAGGGACGAAATATTACAGGGATGGGCGTGCCGTTTTTAGATTGCAGGCCTTGCAGAAAAGAAGCTACTTTATCGAGCCATGTATTGAATAATTGATTTTTTTCGCCACCCGGCAAAATGGAAGGAATTGTATTGGTGGGCGATGGGTCCCATGCAGATTTGCCGGTAAGTGGATTATTTAAATGCCAGCTGATTGTTATAACAGCACCCGCTTGATACGCTTTGCGGATGTAAGCTTTCATTGAATCAAAGGGAACGCCATCCAGGTTTACTGAAGCATCATTTTCCAGGCCACCAAGCTCCCACCCAAATACGCCGGGGTACTGGCCCGTGATGTCTCTTACGTCACTCCTGCCCTGCTGGTATTTCCAGTTTACACCATAAGCCATATCATCCTGGTGACCAAACAGGGTCCCTCTTTGAGCCAGTAATTGTAAGTTATTATAGAGTCTGCTGGTTTCTTTTGTAGCCGATTTATCAACAGGTTGGGCTTCTACTGCAACGCAATAAATAAGGCAAGTTAATAAGAGAATGAAGCAGGTGCTGTTTCTAAAATCGATATTGATCTGCATTGCTGAGTTTGTAAAATTGGTTCAACAAAAATAATACTATCGTTTGGCCCAATACTAATACTTTATTATCCTTTGATAGCTTTATTTTAATAGATATTTTTTGATCTTTAAGATTGAATATCTAAATTACGTGTCGAAAGCAGATAAAACCTATTTATAATCTTATAGCACATTGATACTATTTTAATCAATTTATCTGCTTTGAAACTATATTTCTCTGAAAAATTTTTAACCAGTATTTTTAAATGAATAAAGATATCGTACGGGAAATAACTCCTCTCACACAAAATGATTGCTTTACCATTTTCTCCAGGGTAAAAAAGAATTTCAATTTTCCGCTGCACTATCATGAAGAATATGAATTGAATTTAATTATCAATGCCAAAGGCGCCAAACGGATAGTGGGCGACCATGTGGAAGAAATCGATGAACTAGAACTGGTGTTGATAGGGCCCAATTTATCCCATGCCTGGTTTACCCACCATTGCAATAGCGGCGAAATAAAGGAGGTAACCATTCAATGGCACAAAGATCTTTTTGATGAAAAGTTTTTACGGAGAAACCAGCTAAGTTTTATCCGTAAGATGTTTGAACTTTCCTCTAAAGGAATTCAGTTTAGCAAAGATGCCATACAAAATATCTATCCACGCATTGAAACACTGAACCAAAAAAGCGGGTTCGATTCTGTAATGGCTTTAATAAATATTTTACACGATCTTTCAATCAGCAGAAATTTAAGAACCCTTTCCGAATCAAGCTTTAATAACGAAGTTCAATATAATTATAACAGCAGGCGTATTGAAAAAGCGTTTCAATACATGAACAAGAATTACGACAAGCAAATTGCACTGGCAGATTTGGCCAAACTGGTAAATATGACGGAGGTTTCTTTCAGCAGGTTTATAAAAAAACGCACCGGTATTTCATTTATTGACAGCTTAAATGAAATAAGATTAGGTCATGCATCCAGGATATTAATTGATACCACCAATTCAATTGCGGAAGTTTCGTACAGTTGCGGCTTTAATAATATCTCCAATTTCAACAGGCTGTTTAAAAAGAAAAAAAGTTGTACGCCAAAGGAATTCAGGGAAAATTTTGCCGGCACCAGAACATTTATTTAAAACTACCTTTTACATTAAAACTACATTTTCCCTGTCACAAAAATCAACACAAAAGCAACCGAATCTGTTGCTCAATTTATATAAACCGGATTACGGTAAATCGTTTTTAGTTGTAGGTTTTTGTTTTTAAGCGTAAAATGCCCGGATAAAAACAGTCTAAAAAAATTGTAACCTATTTATAAACGTAAAATTTACAATTATTTTATAAAATCTAAATAAATACTTAGTTTACACTTTAATTGCTAACCTTCAACAAATAATTATGCCTGCCAATATTCAGAAAAAACAATTATTTATTGCCAGTTGTATGGCACTTCTTGTAACCTCTCTTTCGTTCGGAATCCGTGCAGGTGTGCTGGGCACAATGGGTACCAAATTTAATTTAGATGCCGCCCAGCTTGCCACTATTGCCGCCACAGCTTTTTGGGGATTTCCATTGGCAGTTATCATTGGTGGTATTGTAGTTGATATTATTGGAATGAAAAAATTACTGGTGGCAGCATTTATGTTTCACCTTGTTGGAATTATACTCACCGTAACCGCCACGGGATACTGGAGTTTATTTATTTCTACACTTTGCATTGGTATCGCCAACGGAACTGTTGAGGCTGCCTGCAATCCTTTGGTAGCAACGCTATACCCAGAAGATAAAACCACTAAACTCAATCATTTTCACCTATGGTTCCCGGGCGGCATTGTAATAGGAACTTTGTTGGTGTATGGACTGAATAATTTATTGGGCGATGCATATTGGGTATCGCAATTAGAAATTGGATTAATGATTTTACCAACCATTTTATATGGGTTTCTTTTCAGCAAACTGGAGTTACCAGTTACGGAAAGAGTTTCCAGCGGCGTTTCTTCATCAGAAATGTACAAGGCTTTATTAAATCCGCTATTTCTTTTAATGATCATTCTGATGTTTGGTACAGCCATCACGGAATTATTTACCGGTCAGTGGATTGATGTTCTGCTAAAAAATGTTACCGATAATGCAATATTATTACTCACCATCGAAACCGGTGTAATGGTTTTAGGAAGAGCATTTGCAGGCCCCGTAGTACATAAATTTTCTCCTACAGGCGTATTGTTAATGTCATCTGTATTTGCAGCGCTGGGTTTATACATGCTGGGTCATTCAACAGGCAATATGCTGTTTGTGGGTGCACTGGTATTTGGTATTGGTGTATGTTATTTTTGGCCAACCATGCTTGGTTTTGTTTCGGAAAACCTGCCCAAAACGGGAGCAGTTGGAATGAACCTGATGGGTGGCGCAGGCATGTTTGCCGTATCAGTTTATATGATATTTATGGGGGGCTATTACGACCGGCTTTTAGCTGGTAAATTACCGGCTGGTGCAAATTTGCAGGCGTATGGCGAAGCAAATGCCACCCCCGAAATGTTGGCTGCACTTTCTGAAGCAAAGAAAGCTGCCGGACCAGAAATCATTAATGTCACTTTAATAATACCGATCATCCTGGCAGTTGTTTTTACAGGGTTGCTTTTCTATATGAAATCCAGGAAAACAACAGCATCACTTGCCACAGCAAATATTTCACACTAATCCCCCACCTAAAATGAGCAATCAACAAACAAGGCGCAATGCCATTAAAAGTCTTTTAGTAAGTACTGCTACTATCGGGGCGGGGGCTTCCATGCTTTCATTTACAAGCAAAGAAAAATCTACTGAAAAAAATACCATGCTAAAGGGAAATATCAATCATTCGGTTTGCCAATGGTGCTATGGATCTATACCATTAGAAGACCTTTGTATTGCGGTAAAAAAAATCGGCTTCAATGCTATTGATCTAATCGGTCCGAAAGACTGGCCTACTTTAAAAAAACACGGCATTTATTCCTCTATGTGCAACGGTGCCGAAATCAACCTTACAGATGGGTTTGCTGAAAAAAAGTTTCATGAACAGCTAATCAGTAATTATAATTCAGTTATTCCGCAGGTTGCAGCTGCAGGTTATAAAAACCTTATTTGCTTTAGCGGCAACCGCCGTGGAATGGACGATGAAACAGGATTAAAAAATGCTACGGAAGGTCTTAAACAAATTATTGGCCTTGCAGAAAAAAACGGGGTTATCCTCCAGATGGAATTGCTTAACAGCAAGATAGATCACAAAGATTATATGTGTGACAAAAGTGCATGGGGCGTAGAGCTTTGTAAAAGAGT
>JANPNY010000612.1:0-5101 GCA_031427745.1 Chitinophagaceae bacterium
CAGCTCTTTCAAAATCATTAACCGACTCACCAAAACAACGATCAAATTCTTTAGGATGTGGTGTGAGAATAGTATTGGCATTTAATAGCGACTGCTTTGCAGGATAAAGCGCTAAGTATTGCAGTGCCGAGGCATCAATCACCAAGTGACCTTTCCATTTTTCAATTACATTATCCAGCACTTCCACTGCAGCGGTTCCGGTTCCCCAGCCCGGGCCAAGACCAATAACAGCTTTTTTATGCCAGCAATATTCCATAAACTTTTCATCCGAGTCGGTTATGCACAACGCTTCCGGAACCTGGGTCTGCAAAATATTACCGCCTACTTCTGGAACAGCAATAGTCAATAGTCCTACACCGCTTCGTAAACAGGCTTTGGCTGCAACTATTGCAGCCCCCATCATCCCCTTACTTCCTGCATACAACAATGCATGTCCATAAGTGCCTTTATGTGCAAACACCTTTCTTGGAAGGTAGATTTGCCTGATCATATCCTTATTCACCATCTCAAAAACTACCGGTTCATCTGCAGCAAATTGTTTGTGCAGGGCTATATCCAATACATGGACTTCGCCGGAATAAGGTTCATTTTCTGCCATTAAAAAAGCCAGTTTATACTGCTGAAAACTGAGAGTATAATTGGCCACAACCACTGTATTAAACAAAGAACTTTTATCGGCATACATACCACTGGGAATATCAATGGCAATTACCGTTGCAACAGATTCTGCAATAAAATTAATAGCGACAGCAGCAATGCCTTCCGGAGGTTTCGTTAACCCCGTGCCAAATAGGGCATCAATAATAATGTCTGCCTGTGTTACTATTGGAAAGTCGTCGATAGCCGCAATTGTATGAATGTTGAAATTGGATGCAGAAAGCCTGGCAAAGTTAGTTTCAAAATCAGCAGAGCCTTTACTGGCGGATTGCAACACATATACTTTTGCATTATAATGGTTGCATGATAGTAACCTTGCCAAGGCCAATCCGTCGCCACCGTTATTACCTCTGCCACAAAAAACATGAATGGGTTGGTGAACAAAATTATTCTTAACTAACCAGTTAAAGCAGGCTGTGGCAGCCCTTTCCATCAAATCAATAGATGCGATGGGTTCCTTCGCAATGGTATATGCATCCCACCTCCTTATTTGTGCTGCTGAAAATATCTTCATGACGAATGCTGTTTATCAATGATGGTAATGTCTGCAAATTATTGAACATCCACCGAGTCATAAACAACCACCTTGCTCCAAAGATGGGAGCACTCTTCTATGAATTTTAGATGGATAGGATCGGTTTGGTAGGTTGCCTGGTCGGCATCATTTTCAAAGATAAGCATCCACGATACAGCGTAGGAACTATCTATTACTCCCCTGCTGGTATCGGCTGGCTTGCCAATATAAAACTGCCTGATGGTAGTGGCTTTGGAGAGTTTCATTAACCCTTCCACTAATTGATCTCTGTCTGCATCATTACCGGAATTTTTTAACCAGAAGTATACATGATGTATAAAAACGTTTTCCATTTTATTATTGTTTTATTTGTGCAAACAAATATAGCTGATTCAATAGGGATGATTTTAATTGTTTAAATGAAAACAAGAAATGGATAAATTACTATTGATAAAATTTTTGGGTAACTTTTTTCCGTTTCCATTGTTGTTAAATTTGTAGGTTCAAAGCATCAACCCGATAATTGTTGCTGATAAAATACTTATCCCTACAAATTTTTTTAACCCCTTCTCAGCTTAACTTTAACGCTCAACCATTTCTATTATGAACCGCTTTATCCTGCTATTTATTTGCTTTACTATTTTTATAAGTGCAACAGCACAACAAACCCAAAAACCAGTTTTGCATGGTAAACAATGGATGGCCATTACCGGCAAACCACTTGCTGCTACAGCCGGTTCCATGGTTTTTCAAAAGGGTGGCAATGCTGTTGATGCGGCCTGCGCCATGCTGGCTGCTACCTGCACCATGTGGGATGTATTGAGCTGGGGCGGCGAAACCCAGGCACTTATTTACAATCCCAAAACGGGCAAAGTAATTGGCATTAATGCACTGGGCATGGCACCTACCGGAGCCACGGTTGATTTTTATAAAAGTAAGGGCTATAATTTTCCTCCGGAATACGGACCGCTGGCGGCTGTTACACCGGGTACGGTTGGTGGCTTATGCTTAATGCTGGCCAATTACGGAAAGCTCAGTCTTAAAGAAGTAATAGAACCTGCCATGCAATTGGCAGCAGGCTATCCCATAGAAGCACAAACTGCCAACAGTATGGAAAGGGGAAAGCAGCGCATAAAAGAATGGCCCTATAGCAAAAAAGTTTTTTTGCCGCATAGTGGAGAAAAAAGAGAAGCCCCTGAGGCAGGCGAGATATTTGTACAAAAAGATTTGCTGGAAACGCTCACCAAATTGGTAGAGGCAGAACAGCAGGCACTAAAAAAAGGAAAGTCCCGTAAAGACGCCATCATGGCGGCATACGATCGTTTTTATAAAGGGGATATTGCACAGGAATTTGTACGTGGCTGCCAGGAACAAGGTGGACTGATTACGATGAAAGATTTAGCCAGCTGGAAACCTGTCGAGGAAGAACCTATGCAGGTAAATTATAAAGGCATCGATGTATATAAACTGCAACAATGGACGCAAGGTCCGGCATTATTGCAAAGCCTGAACATACTGGAGAATTTCGATTTAAAAAGTATGGGCTACAACAGTGCCCGCTACATTCACACCCTGTATCAAACAATGAATCTTGCCTTTGCGGACAGAGATTTTTATTATGGTGATCCTGCCTTTTCACCCCATTCACCCATGCAGGGTCTATTGAGTAAAGCCTATGCCAAACAAAGATCCGCAACCATTTCCTTTGATAATAATAACCCGAATGTTGGCCCTGGAGATCCCTATCCATTTGAGGGAAAAACAAATCCTTATATCGACCTTTTAAAGAAAAGAGGTTTTTCTTTTGATACCAGCAGTAATAAAAAGCAGGGCTTTGTGCCTGCACATGATGTAAGAAGTGTAGCACAGGTTTCTACTCCTGGCGGGGATGTAGATGCGGCCTATATGGAACGTTTATGGGCCGGCACAACCTCGGTTGAAGCAGCAGATGCAGAGGGATGGGTAGTTTCCATCACACCTTCCGGAGGCTGGTTGCCCGCTTGTATTGCTGGCAATACAGGTGTTGGTATGAGCCAGCGCCTGCAAAGCTTTGTGTTGGATTCCACGCTCAACCCATTTAATGTGATGGAGCCGGGCAAAAGACCAAGGGTTACTTTAACACCAACACTTGCGTTGAAAGATGGCAAACCATTTTTAGCGTTCGGCGTTCAAGGCGGCGATACGCAGGATCAAAACCTGTTGCAGTTTTTTTTAAACATAACTGAGTTTGGAATGAATGTGCAGGAAGCCTGTGAAGCTGCAAATATAAACAGCAATCAGTTGTGGCTTTCTTTGGGCGGCACTAAAACGGAAGACAGACAGCCAAGACCGGGTAATTTATTGTTACATGAAAACACACCTGAATGGGTTAGAAAAGAATTACGAAAAATGGGCTACACGTTGTCGTTTGATGACCGCACCAGTGGCCCCATCAATGCCATTTGGTTCGATTGGAAGCACGGAAGTTTTTGGGGCGGCAGTAGTAACCACGGAGAAGATTATGGAATTGGTTGGTAGAGATTTCTTCATGATTGCCTGCAAAACACAATGGTAAAGTCTCGCCAATAAAATCTTCTACTCTGTATTTTCAATTGTACATTTTTACATGGTTACTGCCCAACAACTGATAGCACTTTATAATTTGCAACCCCACCCGGAAGGGGGCTGGTACAAAGAAACTTACCAAAGCAGCGAGCAGATTGATGCAGATCATCTACCCGAACGATTTAGTGGCAGCAGGGCTTTTTCAACTGCCATTTATTTTTTATTAGCGCAGGGGAATTTTTCTGCATTTCACCGTATTAAGAGTGATGAATGCTGGCATTTTTACGCAGGAGATCCTTTAGTAGTTTATGTGTTGCAGCAGGATGGGGCGCTTGATGAAATTATGTTGGGCAATGATATTACAAACGGACAATTGTTTCAATATGTGGTGCCGGGCAATTGCTGGTTTGCGAGCCGTCCGGCAACTAACAGTACATTTTGTTTTGTAGGTTGTACGGTGGCACCGGGTTTTAACTTTGATGATTTTGAACTGGCCAATGCTGATTCGCTAAGTGCCTTGTATCCACAACACGAGGCTTGTATCAAAGAATTATGCAGGTAAAATAAGCTGCTCTAATTTTTATAATTCTTTCTATTTCCCATTAAAAAAAGCCACTTTAATTCCGAGTGCAATTAAGGCGATGCCACAAATTTTATGGATATAATCCGACACCGTTTTACGCTGCTGTAGTTTTCTAAAAATTGCAGCTGCAAAAATGGCCAATATCAAACACCAAATAGTTCCTGTGGTAATAAAAGTAATTCCCAGTAATAGAAATGGCCACACCGTTTTGCTAAAACCTGGTTCGATAAACTGTGGTAGAAAGGCGATAAAAAACAGTGCCACTTTGGGATTCAGCACATTGGTAATAATGGCATCCCGGTAAATGGTACCATAGTTAATTTTTTCATTTGTATGGGTGATTTCTGTGTTCAATTGATTTTTATCAAGAAACATTTTAATGCCCAAATAAATGATGTAGCCCGCCCCTGCGTATTTAATAATGTTGAAAAGCAGGATTGATTTTGTAATAATTAATGAAAGTCCCAACGCAGCTAAAATTGTATGAATAAAACTTCCGGTTCCTATTCCCAAAGCCGAAACAATGCCTGCTTTTTTTCCCTGGCCGATACTTTTGGATAAAATAAAAATAGTGTCGTTGCCCGGCGTGATGTTTAATAAAATCCCGGTTAGCAAAAATGTTTCAAAATGAATGATACCTGTCATGCCAATATAATTTGTTTGCGGATGTAATAACTTGCGTTTTCTAAAAAGACGGGCTAATAATAATTATGATTGTGCATCTTTTAGCAGCAAATAAATTTACCGCAAATAGGTGAAGCGTGGCACTTAAAACAATCATAATTTGTTCAAGCCTTTAATAA
>JANPNY010000613.1:0-3036 GCA_031427745.1 Chitinophagaceae bacterium
AAATGTATGTTACAGAAGAGATGTAATTGCTGTGCTCAACATGGTTCGCAAAGGTTTGTTTGGTGAGATGATTCATCTGCAGGGTGGTTACCAACACGACCTGAGGGGCGTTAAATTAAATGATGGCAAATCTGCTTACGGAAGTGGGGTGGAGTTTGGCGAAAAAGGTTTTTCTGAATCTAAATGGAGAACCAACCACAGCGTTTTAAGAAACGGCGAATTGTATCCAACCCATGGCATCGGGCCCATTGCCCATTACGTTAATATCAACAGGGGAAACAGGTTTGTTAACTTATGCTCCTTTTCTACCAAAGCTAGAGGACTGCATGAATACATTGTAAAAAAGGATGGGGCCGATCATCCCAACGCAAAAGTTGAATTTAAGTTAGGAGATGTGGTAACTACTAATATCAGTACAGCCAATGGTGAATCTATTTTATTACAACACGATACTAATCTGCCCCGTCCTTACTCATTGGGTTTTAGGGTGCAAGGCACCAACGGTTTATGGATGGATGTAAACAAATCTATTTATGTGGAAGGTTTTAGTATACCACACCAGTGGGATGATGCTAAAACATACTTTGATCAATATGATCATCCGTTGTGGAAGCGTTATGGCAACGATGCCGAAGGTGCCGGCCATGGCGGAATGGACTTTTTTGTAATTAATGCTTTTATTGAATCGTTTAAGTGGAAAGTAGCTACTCCCATGGATGTGTATGATGCAGCGGCATGGAGTGCCATTACGCCTCTTAGTGAACAAAGTATTCAGTTAGGCAATCAAACAGTTGAGTTCCCCGACTTTACCAGTGGTAAATGGATGAGTAGAAAACCGGTATTTGCTTTGAATGATGATTTTTAAGACCTGCGCTAACAAACACTCGGGCAACAAAAGAGTGCGACTTACTTTCAGAAAAATAAAATGGGGCCGATGGAAATCAGGCCCCGTTTAAAATCCTAATCCTTGAAAAACCTACCCTGTTTACGGAAATAACTCTTAATTGGTTTTTGTTTCCCGTCTATTATTTTTGAGTAGATGCATTCAGGCATTTATAAATTGAATTACCTCCTAAAAATGCTCCCCCAATTTTTTTTTAAATATTCTGCTTTTACACAACATTATGAAGAAGCCTGCGTTATAAGCTCGGTTTTTCATAGGATATTGGATTTAAAACGGGCTGTATTTCTATACCGGCCTTTTTTTTGCCCGTCATCCAACGCAATACTTACTGATCTTATTAAATAAGTTCAGCTTACACACTCTAATTATGGTTTCGGTAAATTACGATGACTTCCATCGCAATAAGGTGGATTCTTTGTTTGTTTGCATTGACAAAGCCAAACTTCCTCTTCGTTTTCGCATTGAAATTTTAAACTCTTGAAAGGCATAACGGTTTCTCCCAGCGCATTAGTAGTGGTTTCTATTCTTTTGTGCGTGCCATCACAAAAAGGTTGTTTTTCACTAAGTCCGCAAGTGCACCAGGCATAAACTTTTTGAGGTACCGGAATTAAACTGGCAGGAAATGTTGCTGCAATTTTTGGGAGTCCTTCGTTGGGGATTATTTCCATTGTTGATAGTTTTTTATAAATTGATATAGGTTAAAATTATTGCCGAAGGCTTCAATTTTCTTCTTTAGCTCTGATTTGTTAACATCAGCCATCCGCTTTTGTTGTATTAAATAAAATGCTTTTTCTGCCAGCAACCAGTATCGTCGACTATTGAGTGTGGGCAGAGTGTCGTTTAATGCTTCAATTTTTTCATCGATCGCTTTCATCATTTCTTCTATTCCTTTTTTTTGCGAAGCGATTGCTTTTATTACGGGAATGTTTAGCTGTTTTGTGTGAAGTGCAGGGGCCAGCATCATTCGTAAATTCTTTACAAATACATCTGCATCGGGCCGGTCGCTTTTATTTACCACAAAAACATCTCCAATCTCCATCAGCCCGGCTTTCATTGTTTGAACTTCATCACCGGCCTCCGGCACCAGGGTTATAATGGTAACATCTGCAAGGCCGGCAATCTCTATTTCGCTTTGGCCAACACCCACCGTTTCTACGATGATGTAATCGTAAGGAGCAGCTTTTATCAAGTCTGCTATTTCTATAATTTTTGGGTGAAGACCGCCTAATGAACCACGGGTTGCTAAAGATCTTATGTAAACATTGGGATTGTTATACCATTCACTCATTCTTATTCTGTCACCCAATAATGCGCCTAAATTAAAAGGGGAAGATGGATCAATGCATAGCACCGCTACTCTTTTTTTTTGTAGCACTATCAGCTCAATCAATGCATCAACGATGGTGCTTTTGCCAGCACCGGGTGGACCGGTAATGCCAATAATGGGTGTGTGTGATGGGGGCAACAACTGCATGAGTGTCTCATATCCGCTCACTTCATTTTCCACCAAAGAAATACAACGGGCCAATGCCTTGATATCGCCTTGCTGAATAAGTTGCAGGTATTGTTTCCACATCAAACAAAATTCAAGGTTATTCTTTCAACTTCCAAAAAAGCTTGGCGGTGGCAGGAGTTGAATATTGTTGAAGGTGGTTGAATGTGGTTGAATGTTGTTGAAGATGGTTGAATGTTGTTGAATATTGTTTAAGGTGGTTGAAGATGGTTTTAGAGGATTAGGGGTTTAGGGTGTAGCGTTAATAAGGTTAATTGTTGAAGATGGTTGAAGATGGTTGAAGGTTGTTGAATATTGTTGAAGGTGGTTTAATGGACTGTATTATTTTACCGTTCACCATTGCCTGTTTAACATTTACCATCGCCCATTGATTTACTACACACTTTTTACTATTTACTTTTAACTTCTGACTTTTCACCATTCACCATTCACCATTGACCATGGCGAAGGCAAACAACATGGCAATACCCACGCCGATCAGGAAAGCCGCATCGATCAGACCAGCCAACAAGAACATTTTGGTTTGCAGTTCGTTCATCAACTCCGGCTGACGCGCAGCAGCTTCGAGGTATTTGCTACCCATGATGCCGATGCCGATACAAGCGCCAAGTGCGCCCAG
>JANPNY010000614.1:0-2201 GCA_031427745.1 Chitinophagaceae bacterium
CACATTTAAATAAAGAGAAGTTAAAACAAGTAATATGATAATGCTGGTAAACCTTTTTTTGACCATACCCGATACTTAAATTTTTATTAGAAAACAAAGTAAGCAAATGATGCCGGATAATCATTTTTTACCTGCTAAAATGTTGAGAAATATTCTTTTTTTGCCCAAATGTTTTGCCCTGCCGGAATAACTTTTTTAATTGTTGTACCTTGTAAAAATATTTTTAAAGCTACCACTGCCAATGGTTCAATTGAATGGTTTTATTGGCTGGTTAGTATGCGTTTAAAGAAGATGAAATTTTTTTAACAAAAGTAGAATTGGGGGCCTGGTTGCAATAAATGCAATGGTTTTAAATGTTCGCCTTTAAAAAAAAGCAAATAAAATTACTACCATGACACACAAAGAAGAATTAGACGAATTGCATAAAAAATCGCTTAGCAAATTTGATGAGTACCTGGAAAATAAACCGGACACATCAAAAGAAACGCATGAAAAATTATTGCAGGAAAAAAATGAATGGCAGTTAGCCTGGAATAAATTAATGGAAACCATGTTGGTTTTAGAACGCCTTGAAATTTAATCCAAACGACTATTAACTTGCTTCCGCAGCAATCAATAGCTGCCTGAAGAAGTTACCATCTTTTTAGAAGCTGTTTTATTTATTAGCATTTGTAGGGTTATCATTTTATTACTTTATAAAAACCTCAATTCAATAAGCAACAATTATTGTAATTGAAATCCAAATACCGTAAATGTTCACCGCAAAGGATTAATGTGTAACTATTACCTCAATCCGGGAGAGTGCATCATTTTGTTGGTTAGTTTATTTTTAATTTGAGTAATGGATGGATGCAAAAATGAAATCTTAGACCGTTTACCAGACAGTGTATTTCTGCTGGACTTAGAACTTAATTATCAGTACCTGAATAAAGCAGCTGCCAACGCAATTGGAGTTGATGGCCTACGGGTAATTGGTAATCATATCTTACAATATCGCCCTCACGTAAAGGAGACATTATTGTACCAGGATTTAAAACAGGCCATACAAACACAGCAGTACATTTATAGTCAGCAATTTTTTCCTGACTGCCAGTTATGGTTTGAACATCATATTTATCCATCGCCGGAGGGTGTATCTGTTTATGCCCGTGATATAACTAAACAAAAAACATTGCGCAAGAACAGCAAAATGAAATTGACCATTTAACGAAAAATGAAGAATTGTTTAGATTTCTGGTAGAAAATGCCGGCGATTTTATTTATTCCCTCACACACGAGGGCGTGTTAACTTTTGTATCTCCCAACTGGACAAAAGAAATGGGCTACAATGAAAACGAATTTATTGGGAAATTGGTCATTGAAGAACTTGTGCATCCCGACGAAAGGGACAATTGTGTGGCATTATTAACGCAAACTTTTTTAACCGGTAAAAAGCATGGAGGTATTGAATTCCGTATTAAACACAAAGACGGAAATTGGCGTTGGCATACCTGTAGTTTATCACCATTGTTTGACCACAACGCAGTTTTTGTTTCAATTGTTGGTATATCAAGGGACGTAACAGCTATTAAACTCATTGATAATACATTAAAAGAAACCGAACATTTTTTAAATGAATCGCAATTAGCTGCAAACATTGGGAGCTATAATTTAAATTTCGAAACCGGTACATGGAAATGCTCCAGGGTAATGGATACCATATTTGGAATTACGGAAAGCTATCCTCATACAGTTCAGGGTTGGTTTGAATTGATCCATCCGGATTTTTCCGGCAAGATGAAAAACTACCTGGCAGATATAGTAAGTAATAAGAAAAGTTTTGATATTGAGTATAAAATTATTCGCCCGCTAGACGGAGCCGAACGTTGGTTGCACGGATCGGGCGTTATAAGGTTTAATGCAAATAATAATCCCGTAAGTTTGGTTGGTGTTGTACAGGATATAACCAATAAAAAACTGGCAGAAGAAGCAGCATATTTCAACACCAGTTTATTGGAAGAATCGCAGTTGATAGGCAAGTTGGGTGGCTGGGAAATTAATCTATTGACAAACAAGCATACATGGACCAACGAGACCTATCTCATTCACGATACAACGCCTGAAGAATTTGATTCAAATTTGGGTATCAACTACTGCTTGCCCGGATCAAAAAAAGTATTGGCAGAAGCACATGGAGCTGCTAAAATCGACGGAACTCCTTA
>JANPNY010000615.1:0-5274 GCA_031427745.1 Chitinophagaceae bacterium
ATCTATAGCTGAAGGTTCCAGTATAGCTGCTCCTTTATGATATATCCTGTACTGCAGATTTTTTTGCATCCATATTTTTACACAAATATTTCCTGAAGGGGAGCAAACGGATAATGTATCCAAAGACCAGCCGCTGAGATACAAGCTGATAAGCAATACAACAAGCAAATATTTTTTCATCTGTATATTTTATTGCAATTTATTTGTAAGAAAGGATCCATCATCCCGAAAAATTTCAGAATGATGGATTTCATTTGCTTTAAGATATATCATTCCCTGATAAGAAATGATGCGGTTCAACATGTTTTAAAATATAAAAATCTAATAACCCGGATTTTGAGTCAAATTAGGATCCGCAGCTATTTCGCTGAGCGGTATTGGGAAAAAGTAATTAGCCGGATTTTTAAAAATCCTTACGGGATCATAATCAAGGTTACCACCAGTGTTAGGAACTACATAAGCATACTGTAAAACGCCATTTCCATCTTTTGAAACAGATACGCCTTGTGTGGTGATATTATTTGTTACAGAAGCAATTTTCCATCTTCTTACATCCCAAAAACGGTGTTCTTCAAAAACAAGTTCCACCTTTCTTTCATTCTGTATCCTTGCTCTCATCTGGCTTTGAGATAAACCGGAAGGTAACGCTGGTATCCCTGCCCTGATACGGATTTCATTGATAGCAGTATATGCATTAGCTGACCCTTGTGCTTCATTGATTGCCTCTGCGTAGTTTAATAAAATTTCAGCATACCTGAAATTGATCCATGGTTGGTTTCCCTGGCCAGCCCCCAATACTTTTCCTGTATTATCATATACAGAAGGGTCCACAAATTTTGCCAACAGGTAACCGGTAACATAGTTATTACCATCGAAGTCGGTTCCGCCCGGATTGGTAAAATCAATCATACTGCTGTTTAACATTGATCCCTGGTGATAAATTGCTACATCCAATCTTGGATCACGGTTAGTATATGGACGCTGTGGATTATAATTTGAAGTGGGGTCTGTTATTAATTTCCCATCCAGGGTTTCATACGAGTCCACCATTTGCTGAGTAGGTGCATACAGCACATTACCGCCCCTTACAAAAGGCATTACTGCATATTCAATAGTTAAGCCGGGCCATGGATAATCATCCTGATGCCCTTCAGAAGGTATGCCGGACTGATTAATGGTTACAAAAATATTTTCTCTGTTTGCAGGATCAAATTTGATAAACATATTTTTATAATTAGCCCATGATACTAAGTTATACCTGCCCAGATCAATAACTGCTTTGGCTGCATCAGCAGCATTTTGCCACCGGGGCAAATCATTGCCTGTATTAAATAATGGGCTGGCATAATACAACAGCACCCTTGATTTAACTGCCATTGCCACCCCTTTATCAATTTTTCCTAACTGCGTTGTTGCTTCCGGTAAAATGGCCATTGCCGAATTCAATTCATCAATAATAAATTTAAAACATTCATCTACCGTATTCCTTGATGCATCAAATTTGTCATTTAAACCTAAGGTTTTGGTAATAAGCGGCACACCGCCATAATGCTTTACCAAAGTAAAATACCTGAATGCCCTTAAAGTTTTCATTTCACCAATTAACCGGTTTTTGTTTACGGTTGACAGATTTTTAACTTTATCAACATTTTCAAAAAAAGAATTGCACTGACTTATATACCTGTAGTTGGATGCCCAGATTTGATGCCTTGGATAAGCGTTACCATCAAAAAAACCTGTGAAGCCGGCGCCTGCGGGAGAAGGATCCAAAAGCCCTTTGTTGATAATGTTCACCCCAATATAAGATTCATAAGCGGATTGTGTCTCATCGGTAGCCCCTGCCAGTAAAAATGCCTGCCAGTGTGTATTGTAAAAGCCATAAGTGAGGTCCCGGTAATTATTATTAACAAATGCTTCCACCAAATTGGCATCTGAAAAAAGCGTAGCATCTGAAATACGATCGGTTGGAGTAATATCCAACAGGGTTTTTTTACAGGATGACATCACCATTGAAAAACTCAGTATTGAAATTAAAAATATCTTTTTCATTATAATAATTTTTGAGATTAGCGAATGATTTTAATATTATCAGAAACTTACTGATGCACCGATATTATAGGTCCTGTTGATAGGATATGCCAATCCCTGGCCATCTACTGATTCAGGATCCAATCCTTTGTATTTTGTAATAGTGAACAGGTTAAATGTATTTACATAAACCCTCATTGCACCAATTCCAATTTTTGTAAGTGCGTTACTTTTTATATTGTATGAACATTCAACATTCTTCAACCTTAAAAAAGCCGTAGTGCTTAAAAAATAAGTATTGGCTATACCCTGAGGGCTACCATACACTTCAGATGCCCGGGGTTTGTTGGTTATATTTCCAGGGGTTGATCTTCCGTCAAAATCTTCCTGGGTAAAATTTTGATTCCTGCCAGAAACTGCCCTGAAATACCTGGTTGCCCTGGCCTGGCCCTGAAATAACAAATCCATGCTAAATTGATTCCAGGTAAAACCCATTGAAACGCCATAACTAATTTGGGGAACAGAAGTAAAAGGCTGAAGTACCTGATCTTGCTGATCAATAAAACCATCCTTATTTACATCTTCAAATTTTATATCTCCTGGAATGGGCGGGCTCCCAAGCCTATACACTGCATAACGATCTATCTCACCTTGAGTTTGAAAAACCCCAAGAGCATTGTAAATAAGCCCGGCGCCTACAGGGTTTCCTGTAAATGCCTGGTATGCTGGTTTGCTGGCTAATTTTTCATCTGCAAATATTATTTTATTTTTTGCATAGGTGATGTTCCCGGAAACATAGTAGTTGATCTTTCTTCCGCTGCCCTTATAGCTTACCTGGGCTTCGATACCTTTATTTTCTACTATCCCAATATTTTTATCTGGCAAACTTATCCCTGCATACAATGGAACCGATGCATTGGGAGGAGCCAAAATGTTATCTCTTCTTTGCTTAAATATCTCCACAGTAAAGTTGAGTTTGTTTGCAAAGAAACCAGCCTCCAATGCAAGGTTGATAGCCGTTTGCGATTCCCATGTGGCATTGGGGTTCCCTACTACACCGGGAGAGAATGCCGGATAATTGGTAATGCCACCGTTATTATAAAATAATCCCCCGTTCCTGTTGAGGAAATAAAATTGGGCATACTGGAATGGCGCAATATTATCATTACCCAATTTACCCCATGAACCCCTCAGTTTTACATTGCTCACGCCAGGTAAGCTTTTTTTAAACCATTCTTCTTCAGACAATCTCCAGCCTGCAGAAAAGCTTGGGAAAAGGCCATAGCGCTGATCTTGGGAAAACTGGTAAGACCCGTCATACCTTAACTGTGCTTCTATCAAATATTTATTTGCGTAAGAATAATTAACCCTGCCAAAATAATTTTGACGTGCTGATTGATTTCCATTTCCATTATTGGTTTGATTGGTGGAACTCCCATAGTCCAGTTCGGGGATTGCCTGTGAAATAAATTGTTCTTTATGGGCACCTGTATATTTGAAATTAAATTTACTTTGTTCATAACTCACAAAAGCGTTCACGCTGTGTTTACTAAATGTGCGTTCATAATTCAATTTGATATTTTGTGTTACCGTTACCGAATTATTTGATAAAACATCCAGGTAAGCTAAGCCAAGGCTTCCGTTTTGTACTTGTGGCGTATAGGTGTTATTGGATGGATCGAAGGAATAAACCTGGTATGATTTACTCCAGTTTTTATTATTTCCCACGCCCAGATCAACAGAAAAAAAACCGTCAACAAATAAGCCTTTTACATAAGGGATATCCAACCTGACCCTTGCTGTATTTAAGGAATATAAGTTTTCGTTGGTGGTGATGCCTGCCAGGTCGGTTGAGTTAACCAAAGGGTTTAAATTGCCACCATTGCTCAAGCCTCCGGGAGCATAACTTCCATCAGGGTTTTTAGCACGGTCGGTAGGTAAAGCACCTGCAAGGCTTGAAAAAGTATTGGCAGTACCAATGGGTGATCCTTCCTTTTTTTGCCACCTTAATTGTGTACCGAAAGATAATTTTAAAATATTATTTACCTGTGCATCTACATTCGCAGTAAAATTATATTGTTTAAATTTCCAAACACCGTCATTAAATTGCCCATCCTGGTTCAGCATGCCAACAGATGTATAATATTTTACTTTGTCAGTACCGCCGGAAAGAGTAAGACTGGCCCTGTTTTGCAACGCTACTTTTTTTGTTGCCAGCTTGGTCCAGTCAGTATTTGGATATGCTATAGGATCTGATCCGTTTCTGAATTTATCAATTTCAGCCTGGGTATAATTTGGGTTCCCACCACTAAATTGAGAGATTTCATTTTTCATCTGTGCATAATCAGCGGAGTTTAAATATTTTTCTGTTTTGGCCCATGTATTAAAACCCTGGTTGTAATTAAATGTAAGTGTGGGTTTGCCTGTTCTTCCTCTTTTTGTTGTAATTAATATTACACCATTTGCTGCCTGTGCCCCATAGATAGCTGCAGATGCGTCTTTCAAAACAGAAACACTTTCTATATCATTGGGATCAATCCTTTCAAATCCACCCGGCCTGTTAGCCACACCATCAATAACAATTAAAGGAGAAGTAGCCCCGGAAAAAGTACTGATACCCCTTACAAATATTCTTGACCCGTCATTTCCCGGCTCACCGCTGTTGTTAGTAGCAATTACACCGGGTGTTCTGCCAACCAAACTATTTGATACGTTTCCTGCAGGCGATTTTGCAATATCGCTTCCCTTTACCACTGCAACCGAACCGGTTAACGTTGCTTTCTTTTGGGTACCATATCCTACCACCACCACATCTTCTAAACTAATGCTTTCTATATCCAGCGTAACATCAATCACTGATCTGCCATTTACAGGCATTTCAACAACTTGGTATCCTACTGATTTAAAAACCAGCGTACCATTGTCGGGAACCCTGATGCTATAGTTACCTACTGCATCTGAAATGGTGCCAATTTTTGAATCAGTCTTTACCGTAACCGAAACGGCTGGTAAAAAACCAGCAGCAGATTTTACAACTCCTTTTACTTCGATTGAATTTTGAGCAAATACATTGTTGGGAACAATAAGCGACAGGATAACCAAGAGCATAGGCATGATTATCCATGGATGGAATTTTTTTGTCATAGCAAGTCGTTTTTTAGTTTTAACAAACAATAGATATCAAAACTAATATAAAAACACCCCCAAAATATTCTATAATCTTATTTATATGTGTACTTTTTTAAC
>JANPNY010000616.1:0-17358 GCA_031427745.1 Chitinophagaceae bacterium
CCAAAGCTTACAAAAATTTGCCTTAACCGTGGCGTAAATGGTGCGGTTGCCGATAAAAAGCTGGTTGATATTTCTGTTGAAGAACTGTCTACTATTACCGGCCAAAAGGCAGTGCCTACAATGAGTAAGAAGGACATATCCAACTTCAAATTGCGTAAGAATATGCCCATTGGTGCAAGGGTTACGCTTAGAGGTGTTAAAATGTTTGAATTCTTAGACAGGTTTGTATCTGTATCATTACCAAGGGTACGTGATTTTAAAGGTGTAAATGATAAATCGTTTGATGGCCGTGGTAATTTTACATTAGGTATCACCGAGCAAATCATCTTTCCAGAAATTGATATTGATAAAGTAAATAAAATTACTGGTATGGATATCACTTTCGTAACTACTGCATCTACAAACGAAGAAGCATACGAGTTGCTTAAAGAATTGGGTATGCCTTTTAAAAACATTAAAAAATAGATAATCAAAATATAATTATGGCAAAAAAATCAGTAGAAGCCAGGCAGAGAAAGCGTGAAGTAATGTGCGCTAAATATGCTGAAAGAAGGGCAGCTCTTAAGGCAGCAGGTAATTACGCAGCATTGGATTTACTTCCAAAGAATGCATCGCCGGTTCGTTTAAGAAACCGTTGCCAGTTAACCGGACGTCCACGTGGATACATGCGTCATTTCGCAATGTCCAGGAATATGTTCCGTGATATGGCTTTACAAGGTAAAATACCTGGTGTAACAAAAGCAAGCTGGTAATGCCCCATTCCCTTAACTGGGAGTAATGGATATCGCATTGAAATAATTTATAAAAAACTAATTTAAATAACAATGGTAACTGATCCTATAGCAGATTTTATAACAAGAATTCGTAACGCACAAATGGCCAATCACCGTATTGTGGAAATTCCTGCTTCTAATCTTAAAAAGCGTATCACCGAAATCTTGTATGATAAGGGATACATTTTAAAATACAAATTTGAAGATGATAACAAACAAGGTTTAATTAAAATAGCCTTAAAGTACGACCCATCTACCAAATTGCCTGTTATACAAAGTTTAGAAAGAGTAAGCCGTCCTGGGTTACGTACGTATTCTAAACCGAATGAATTCAAGAGAGTAAAAAATGGTTTGGGTATTGCAATTATCTCTACCTCAAAAGGTGTTATGACTGATAAAGAAGCAAAATCTCAGAATGTGGGTGGTGAGGTGTTGTGTAACATTTACTAAGCATTAATTAGCCTATTGAGGCGTTGATATATTTAAACGATTTGAAAATTAAGCCTTAGTCGTGGCTGAACACAGATCAATCTATTATTTTAAAATAAAACCGACTATGTCTAGAATAGGAAAAAAGCCAGTAGAAATACCCCAGGGTGTTAGTATTACACTAGGTGCTGGTAACATTGTAACTGTTAAAGGACCTAAGGGTGAACTAAAGCAAACAGTTGATAGAGATATCACAATTGAGGTTAAAGATAACACACTTCAGGTAGGTCGCCCTACTGATCAAATACGTCACAGAGCAATGCATGGTTTGTACCGTTCTTTAATCAGCAACATGGTTAAGGGTGTTACAGAAGGATATTCAAAAAAGCTTGAATTGGTAGGTGTTGGTTACAAGGCGGCGAATCAGGGTAATATTCTTGATCTTGCTTTGGGTTATTCTCACAACATTATTTTTGAAATACCGAGTGAGTTGAAGATAGCTACTTCACAGGAAAAAGGTCAAAATCCAATGATTACCCTTGAAGGTGTGGATAAACAATTACTTGGCCAGGTGTGTGCTAAAATTAAAGGGTTGCGTAAGTCTGAGCCTTATAAGGGTAAGGGTGTTAAATTTGCTGGCGAAGTGTTAAGAAGAAAAGCAGGTAAAAGTGCTGGTAAATAATTGTGGTTGGTTTAATGATACTATTAAATACTTCATTAAAATTGTAACGACTTCAGTAAAACAAATAACTAATTTCTCCCGGCAGTATCGGGAACAAAAATAAGTATATGAATAATAAAGGAACAGCTCGTCAAAAAATCAAATTCCGCATACGTAAAAAAATAAGTGGAGTTGCAGGTAAACCAAGATTAAGCGTATTTAGAAGTAATACCGATATATACGTGCAACTAATTAATGATGAGGCGGGCGAAACGTTAGCTGCTGCATCTTCAAGAGATAAAGATATTAAAGCTCAAAAAGTTACCAAATCAGAAAAAAGCAAATTAGTCGGTAATGCAATTGCAAGAAAAGCAGTTGAGCTGGGTGTTACTAAAGTTGTTTTTGATCGTGGTGGATACATCTATCACGGCAGGGTAAAAGCTGTAGCTGAAGGGGCAAGAGAAGCAGGCTTACAATTCTAATTTTTAATTTAATAATAAGGTACATAATGATAAAGTCAAACGATCACAAAATAAAGGCAGGTGACCTTGAGTTAAAAGAAAAAGTTGTTTCAATTAAACCGAGTAGTTAAAACTACAAAAGGTGGGCGTGCATTCAGTTTTTCTGCTTTGGTAGTGGTTGGTAACGGAGCCGGCATAGTTGGACAAGGTTTGGGTAAGGCTAAAGAAGTTCAGGAAGCCATTACAAAAGGTATTGAAGATGCAAAAAAGAACCTGATAAAAGTTCCCATCATGCATGGGACTATACCTCATGATCAATTTTCTAAAGAAGGCGCTGCAAAAGTTTTTATTAAACCTGCAGCTCATGGTACAGGAGTTATCGCAGGTGGTAGCATGAGAGCTGTTTTAGAAAGCGCTGGTGTAACGGACGTATTGGCCAAAAGCCTTGGGTCAGCAAATCCACATAATGTGGTAAAAGCAACTGTGAAAGCACTTGCAACACTTAGGGAGCCGATTGCTGTTAGCAAGGCGAGGAGTATCTCTTTGAAAAGAGTATTTAACGGGTAAAAAAGAATGGAGTTTTTTTTAGACACCAATCTCAATTAAAAATAAAAATTCCCATTAATGGGCAGGGATATGAAAAAAATAAGAGTAACACAAGTTAAAAGCATCATTGACAGGCCTGAACGCCAGAAGAGAACAATGAAAGCGTTGGGTTTAAGAAAGTTAAATGCAACGGTTGAAGTTGAAGCTACACCACAAATTCTAGGTATGGTTACAAAGGTTAACCATCTCGTTATGGTGGAAGAGTTAGCCTAGGGGTTATAATGCTATATTAGCCGTTGAGCTAATTTAAAAAGTACTTATATTAATTAACAGCGAGGGGCGATTCCCCGTAAGTTCAAAATCAATAATAAAATGAATATACATTCTTTAAGACCCGCCAAAGGTTCTGTACACAAAGCAAAACGTATTGGCCGTGGTGAAGCAAGTGGTAAAGGTGGTACATCTACAAAAGGTAACAAGGGTGGACAAAGTCGTGCTGGTTACAAAAGTAAAATGGGTTTTGAAGGTGGACAGATGCCGATTCAACGTCGTGTACCTAAACGTGGGTTTAAAAATATTAACCGCATAGATTATAAAGTACTGAACATCGGCCAAATTGATGAACTTGCAGTAAAATACAGCATTACGGAATTTAACCTGGAAAGCTTGTATTTTAACGGTATCATCAGCCAAACTGACCGTGTAAAGGTTTTAAGTAACGGAGAAATTACAGGGAAATTTGCTTTTAAGGTAAATGCAATAAGTGCAAAAGCTAAAGTTGCAATTGAAGCAGCAGGTGGTACAGTAGAAATAGTTAAATAATTTCACGATATTTACAGACGCATTTCTGCTTGCCCGATAAGGCAGGTACGTAAAGCGTCTTTTTTAGTTTTACAACAACCATTAAACGTTTTATTCTGTGAAGAAATTCATTCAAACACTAAAAAATATCTGGAGCATTGAAGAGCTACGGAACAAGATAATTTTTACTTTATTGTTAATTTTTATTTATCGCTTGGGATCCTTTATTGTATTGCCGGGTATCGATCCAAATAAATTAGCAAATCTTGCCGACAGTACTAAAAGTGGTATGCTTGGTTTGTTGGATGCTTTTGTAGGTGGTGCTTTTCACAAAGCTTCTATTTTAGCATTGGGTATTATGCCCTACATTTCTGCCTCCATCTTTATGCAGTTGATGACCATTTTGGTTCCTCAAATGCAGAAGGTACAAAAGGAAGGAGAAAGCGGCAGAAAAAAAATCAACCAATGGACACGTTACCTAACAGTTGTTGTTACAGCATTTCAGGCTGCAGCTTACATTGGTTTTTTAAAGAGCCAGGGGAATGCAGAAGCATTAATTCCAGCGTATCTTCCTTATTTCGTCGTGTCAACTGTCATCATTTTAACTGTGGGTACATTATTCGTAATGTGGCTGGGCGAAAAAATTACAGATAAAGGTTTGGGTAATGGTACTTCCATTATTATTATGATGGGGATTTTAGCAAGACTTCCCGAAGCTTTCATACAGGAGTGGACATCACGGGCTACTAAAGGTGGCGGTGGTTTATTAATTTTCCTTATCGAAATTGCCTTTTTAATTGCTATCATCATGGGACTTGTATTACTGATACAGGGAACAAGAAGGGTACCGGTAAATTATGCAAAACAAATTGTAGGCAACAGACAATTTGGTGGGGCAAGAAATTTCCTTCCGTTAAAGGTGAATGCAGCGGGTGTAATGCCGATCATTTTTGCACAGGCAATTTTGTTTTTGCCGACTATTTTTTCCGGTTTTACCGGTGGTGGCTGGGCAAAATATTTTACTGACCATAAGAATATTGTTTACATGATTGTTTACACTGTCTGTGTTATTGCATTTACGTTTTTGTACACAGCTTTAATTTTCAATCCAAAGCAAATGGCCGAGGATCTTAAAAGAAATAACGGTTTTATACCCGGCGTAAAGCCAGGCCAGCCTACTGCTGATTATATAGGAACCATCATGGATAGGATTACTTTACCAGGTGCAATTTTATTAGCATTCGTGGGTATTTTGCCAGGTATATTTGAATTGGTTTTTAAAACACAGCAAAGTTTTTCAACTTTTTATGGTGGTACATCTTTATTAATTATGGTAGGTGTGGTGTTAGATACATTACAACAAATAGAAACACAGTTGTTAATGCGTCAATACGATGGTTTAATGAGTAGCGGCAGGGTTCAGGGACGGCAAACTGCAACAAGCGGAATTTAGTTTAGTGTTTTATGTAAAATAAAGCAACGATTTAAATAGGAACTTGAAATTTTGTAAACCCTGACATAAAAGTCGGGGTTTATTTTATTACAAAAATCTAACAATAAAAAATCTTCTATTATGAAGAGACGGAAATATGATTCATTGTAAAACAAAGGCAGAGGTTGAATTAATGAGGATAAGCAACCAGTTGGTAAGTAAAACACTGGCTGTGGTAGCTGCTGCAATAAAACCGGGGACTACTACGGCAGTTTTAAACCAGCTGGTGGATGATTTTATCCGAAGCAACAACGCTACACCTTCTTTTAAAGGCTACGGCAATCCTGCATTTCCATTTGCCTGCTGTATGTCGGTAAATGATGCGGTTGTTCATGGTTTTCCTACTAAAGATATCCTGAAAGATGGTGATATAATATCTGTAGATGTGGGGGTTTTTAAAAGTGGATTTCATGGTGATAGTGCTTATACTTTTGCAATTGGTAATATCAGTGACGATGCAAAAAAATTATTAAAGATTACAAAGGAGTCACTTTACAAAGGAATTGAAAAAGCAGTTCATGGAAATAGGGTGGGAGATATAGGTTATGCAATTCAATGGCATACAGAACGAGAAAATGGTTATGGTGTAGTAAGAGACTTAGTTGGACATGGTGTTGGCAGGCATTTGCACGAAGAGCCGCAAGTACCCAATTATGGTAAACGTGGAAGTGGTGCCAAACTAAGAGAATTTATGACCATTGCCATAGAGCCTATGATAAATCTGGGTACCAAGAATGTATTTCATGATAAAGATGGATGGACCATTCGTACAGACGACGGAAAGCCTTCTGCACATTTTGAGCATTCAGTATGCATCCAAAAAGGGAAAGCTGATATACTTTCTTCTTTCACAGAGATTGAGGCTGCAGAAAAAGCCAATACTGAGCTTTGCTGGGTTCACTGATTAATGTTTATTAACGTTATAGGCATAATTAAAAAACGCTCCATTTGTAAGGAGCGTTTTTTAATATGTTTCATTTTTACCCACTATCCAAACAATCCGCTTTTTTTGAATTCCTTTACGCCTTCTCCTATTTTAAATCCATTGTGATATACCTCAATTTTGTAGTTGCCTATCTGGAAAGGTGTGTTCTGCTTCCAGTCAAAACTTACAGTTTGACGTTGACCTTGTGTATAATTAATCTGTACTTTTTGTGTAAATGTTTTTTCACCGTCTTCTCTTGTCGTGAAAATACCCGATCCCAGCGCTTCTACTGCAATAGGTTTACCATCTGGACCTGTCATACAAACATATAAGTCTTTAGCACCCGAAGCGGCAATACGGTTGTCATCAATTATAAATGATATCCTTAGTTTATCTACTCTTTTTGCTTTGGTAGTTTCTTTTTCTTTACCACTGTTTTTTTGGTCAATACCAACAATATTAAATCCTCCAACATGAAGGGTAGATCCTACATCAATTACGTCTTCCTTTTGCTTGATATCAGTTTTCGCTGACTCTAAGTCCTTTTTAACAACGTCTCTCTCCTGCGTAACAGCTTCCTTCTCTACTGTTAGTTGTTGGTTTTTGCCTTTCAGTTCCTCTATTTGTACTTTGTATGATTCAATGTCGGTGTTTAAAGAGGCGATCATAGATTTCGCTTGTGCTAGTTCTTCTTTGGTAGCATTTACTTTGGAAAGAATACTTTGTATTTTAGCTCTTTTTTCTGCGATATCCCGGTCTTTGGCAGTAATGGAACTGTCTTTTTTTGCATTGGAAGTTTTTAATAAATCGTACCGCATGGTGGCTTCGTCCAATAAATTCTTAAGTGTGTCTTTTTCTGAAACAGCAGATGCATATTGCACATCTTTTTGCTGAATAGTTTCTGTTACTTTGTTTTTGTCCCAGATTATATAACCCCAAGTTCCCAATAATACTATTATGAGGCCGATGGTTAAAAAAAATCTCCAGTCTGTTTTGGGGGACTGTGGAGGTGTGGAAGGTTGCGGCGTTGCCGAAGGAAAATTTTCAAATGCCATGATGATTTGTTTTTCTTTGTTATTAATGGGTTTCTTAAACGTAGTTGAGGAAGTAAATTATGACAGTGATTTTTTATAGTTTCAATGACTACAATCCTTTAATTTCCAAAATCATGCCAATTGAATTAATTGTTTTATTAATATCGAATTAAGTTTGCAACATCTAACGTTTTTTCATCTTTAAAATTATCCTTTATTTATGATACGTACAATAGTGCTTTTGTTATTTTCAAATATTTTTATGCCGATCGCATGGGATGGTCACTTAAAAAATAATAGTCTCCCATTATGGAAAGCCATCATTATAAGTTGGGGCATTGCATTTTTTAGTATTGCCTGATGGTGCCAGCCAGTTGCATTGGCTATTTAAATGGTATTAATGCCTTTTCAATTAAAAATTACGCCGGAAGTTATTATGTTGATAGTTTTTGCGGTATTTGCTGTGCTATATTTAAAAGAGCCGTTTCACTGGAAATACCTGGTAAGTTTTGCTTTTTTAATGGTATCAGTGTATTTCATGTTTAAAAAAATGATGGGCAATATTTTCTACATCAAGCAGAAAAAATAAGTTGCTTGTACGGCCCGAGGGGGAGAGTTGATTGGGTCAATAACAATTGAGAATTTTTTTACGCAATTTTCTTAATGGTATTACCTGGTTAGTTCATTAATAATTTACCAATTTTACCTCCCACCCCGGCAAAGAAAACGGTTTTACCATTTTTTGCTTTTCTACATACATGAAAACTTTCTTTGCTTATCCATTGCCAGTTGGTGCCGTCGTCGGTACTAAAATCTATACCATTTAGCCCGCTACAAATCCAGGTTTTTTTATCAATATATTCTACACAACTCCTATATCCATGTGGTGCTGTTACAGGAAATGTCCAGGTTCTTCCGGCATCGGCTGTAATAACACAATTGCCGGTGCTGGAATCTTTGGCGGTAAAATCGCCGCCCACAATTATCATGATTTTCTTGTTTTTAATTGCAATAGAATTGGCTCCGGTAGATTGTTTTCCTTGTAGTATGGGTAAATCAATCTGCTTGTTTTTTATAAGGAGCCTGCTACGCAGTCCACCGGTTACAATCACTGCTTCCTCTTGCGTTAGCTTTCTTACGTTGGTGCCGCTACTTGCAAACATTGCTTCACCACTGTCTGCTAGCGGGTAGTTCGCCGCAGGAATATCTCTCCAGTTAATGCCACCATCAAAGGTTCTTGCAATAAATATTTTATTGTCAATAGGATCGCCAACGACAATGCCACTGTTGATATTCCAAAATTCCATCGCATCTAAAAACATCCCCTTGGTTTTATTTTCATAAACTAATTGCCAGGTTTGGCCGGCATCGGCAGTGCGCAAAATATAGGCCGGTTCTGCAACGCCCATTATCACTGCGCTAGTTTCGTCAAATGCCTCAATATCCCGGAAATCAGTTTTTTCAAAACCCTTTACTGTAATCCATTTCCAGGTGTGCCCGCTATCTACACTTTTTCCTACCATACCGTTACTTCCGCTTACCCAAATTACCCGATCATTCACTACACTCAATCCACGTAAAGAAGTCTTTTGGCCTGATGCTATAACATCAATGGATTGGGCATTTGTAATTAAATAAATGGATAGGATTGCAACAGTTAAAATTATTTTTCTGGTATTCAACAGCATAAGTGATTTTTGCATCCAAGGTAAAGAATTTAGAAGGGAGGAAACTATTTAGTGTTGTACTCTTAGTATTAAATAGGTCAACCGATTTTTTAAGCATTTAATTTTATCAGGATTTATCAATTATCAATTATCAACTATCAATTATCAATTAATTCATTTTCGTTAAACTGATTAAAATTTGCAGATGATAACGCAGTATGTTTTCGGATAGCACGTTTTGATAGTTGTATGGCAACAAAAAAAGAAGCCAATGCTCCGCCCACATGCATCCAGCTATTGCCAACAAATAAAAAGAAATCGAATGTGCCATGAAAAAATACCGGCCAAAAAATAGCCTGCAACTTATACCAGCTTCTTTTGCCACTGTTGAATTTGGCTAACCCTAAAAAATACCCCATCAATACGGCAAAGGTTGCATGTGCTGGTACAGATAAAAACATCCGCATTACTCCCGTTGCAAAACCATGCTGATACACGTAGCCTATATTTTCTAAAGTGGCAAAACCCATTCCTACCATTACAGCATATACAATACCATCAAAAGGATCGTCAAATGCTTTTTTGCGATAGGCATACAACCGAATCATAACAAATTTACTAAGCTCTTCACTTAGCCCTACCACAGCAAATGCAAAAAAGGCTTTTTGCTGATAGCCTTTGCCGGCAAGGCTTTCGAGGCTAATACCCGATAGCATTTGTATAAATACAGCTGGTATCGTACTCAGCATACCCAATAAAAAACTAACCAGCAGCAGCCAGACCGGTTCTTTTGACTGCTTATCTTTTAAATAAACAAAAAGACAGATGGCGATACCTGGTGCAATTGAAAGTGCCAATAATTCCATAACAGTATTTTTGTATTACTTTTGAAAGTAGAAGCATATTTTCTATTTACCAAAATAATCCCTTTGTTGGGTACATTGAATGAGTTATAACTACCTGCCACTTGACAAAACTCCTACCAATTTTCAACAAATAAAAAACTTATTGGAGTACAATCAATTGGTGTCAATCACTTTTGATGCACATAGTAGTATTACGGAATGCAGGGCATACCTCGATAAAAAAATTGAAGGAGGTGAAGACTTATATTATGGCATCAATACCGGTTTTGGATACCTGCAAAATGTTCATATCGACAAAGCTCAGTTGCAGCAATTGCAGGTAAATTTAATAGAGTCTCATGCCTGTGGTTTGGGAGAGGAAGTGCCGGCAGCTATTGTAAAGCTGATGATAATGCTTAAGATAAAATCATTGAGTTACGGCCATTCAGGTATCCATATCGAAACTGTAAAGCGGTTGATGGAAATGCACAACAACGATGTTTTACCGGTTGTTTTTACGCAAGGTTCATTGGGTGCTTCCGGCGATTTGGCACCTTTAAGCCATTTAAGCTTACCCTTGCTCGGGCTGGGCGAGGTAAACTATGCAGGTAGAAAAATGCCAGCAGCAGAAGCGCTGCAGATATTTGAATGGCGTCCACTGCAGTTGAAAAGCAAAGAGGGACTTGCCTTAATAAACGGCACCCAGTTTATGACTGCGTATGGTTTGCACAGCCTTGTGCAAGCGGATAGATTGCTTAAATGGGCGGATTTAATTGCCGCAATTTCTTACGATGCTTTTGATTGTGTTGCTGAGCCATTGCATGAGAAAATACATGCTATCCGGCCACACAAGGGGCAGGTGGAAACTGCGGCCCAATTGAGAGAATACCTGGCGGGAAGCCAGATAGCCAGCAAAATAAAAGAGCAGATTCAGGACCCCTATTCTTTTCGCTGCATACCGCAGGTGCATGGTGCCAGCAAAGATGTTTTCGATTATGTGCTGGATGTTTTTATAAAAGAAATTAATTCGGTTACCGACAATCCCAATATTTTTCCTGCGGATGATTTAATTGTAAGTGGGGGCAACTTTCATGGTCAGCCACTGGCTATGTCGCTTGATTTTTTAGCAATTGCAATGAGTGAGATGGCTAATATTTCTGAGCGCCGTACCTACCAGCTTATTAGCGGCCAACATGGACTTCCAATGTTCCTGGTGCAGAATCCAGGCTTGCATTCGGGTTTGATGATTCCTCAATATACAGCCGCAGGTATCGTTAGCGAAAACAAGCAATTGTGCACGCCGGCAAGCGTTGATTCTATTTCATCCAGCAATAACCAGGAAGACCATGTAAGCATGGGCGCAAACGCTGCAACCAAATGCAAACGGGTTATTGAAAATGTAGAGAAGGTGCTGGCAATAGAATTAATAACCGCAGTGCAGGCACTTACCTTTAGGCGGCCTTTGAAAAGTTCACTGTTTATTGAGCAAATAGTAGCGGCATTTCAGCAAGTAGTTCCTTTTAACGATGCAGATCGCATTCTGCATTATGATATGATTAAAGCCATTGAATTTATTAGAACCAATCCATTGTAGTTTTTAAAATGCTTTATTGTTGATTGTAAATAATCTGATTTGTCCTCCCAAATATCCATTGCTACCTTTTATTTTCACTACTACACAATAATTCATCTCACCTGTTTTGTAGTATCAAGATTTACGTTCTTTAGAATCCCCGGTTTGTACGTAAAAGGGGTATAAAATCTTCCATATACTTTTGGTAGTAATTACACTACAATGGGTAGTAAATTTTTATTTTCCTGTTGTTTTTTGGCTATTTAAAAAATACAATTCTTTGCCGAAGGCGATAACCAAAAAGCCCTTCCTGTATTGTGTTCTGGCGTTTTTTTTTAATTGAAGGAAGGTTTTATAAAAAAACTTTTTCTTCATTTACACCTTCTCATTTTTATTTCGATTCCCTATTAGCGGGTTTAGATAAAATTCAAATGTTAATTTTTAAAATTTGTATTATACTAAATGTCCTGTTATGCCGTTTTTAACAGGTACCTCCAACGAAAACCGTAGCTGCAACTATCTAAACTACTAAGCACTTAGTTTAAAAAGGGTTTCAGCTGCTATCGATGCCAGTTATAATAGCGTATTTGTTTAAATTATTTGTAGAAACAGCAATGAATCTACAGCAACCAATAAAGATCTACAACAGAATTTTACGGTACTACTATGAAACCAATGTTAAACCAGAAAAACCACTTCTTAAACTTCCTGCTTACTGGCATCTTAATTGCCTGCAGCAGTTGGGTATTAAGTCAGCCGGTTGCAAATTTTTCGGTTAACGTGGTAAGCGGTTGTTCTCCTATCCTGGTAAATTTTTCTGATCAATCAACCGGTGACCCTACCGAATGGAAATGGGACCTTGGCAATGGTACTTTCTCCAATTTACAAAATCCATCGGCTACTTACTTTACGCCTGGTTTTTATACCGTTAAATTGTTGGTGAAGGCTGGTAGCAAACAGGACTCTTTAGTAAAAATAAATTTGATTCATGTTTTTAAACAACCTGTTGTAAGTTTTAGTACAGTAAGTAGCTCTGGTTGCAATCCATTTACGGCGGTGTTTACAGATGAAAGCAACAGTAATGGAGGCACTATAACAACCAGGCTTTGGGATTTTGGAGACGGTGTTTTATCCTCTGAGGCACAGCCTTCTCATACCTTTACTTACATTGGAAATTACAATGTAACACTTAAGGTTACCAATAGCAATGGATGTATAGCCTCATTAAATAAACCGGAATATATTAAAAACTATGGCACAACAGCCGGGTTTATCAACAATGTAACTGCAACCTGTTTACCTAACAAAATTGTTTTTCAAAACAAAGTAATTAATACGGGAACGTTCACCAGCCAATGGAATTTTGGTGATGGAAACAGCTCAACATTAACCAATCCAACTCATACGTATGAGGTGGGTGGAAGCTATACAGTGAAACAGGTTATCAAAAGCCAATATGGTTGTGTGGATTCTTTAATAAAAAACATAGCAGTTACAAATCCTGTAAGTGCAAATTTTTCTGCTGATGTTCTTGTGGGGTGTCGTCCTCCATTAAAGACAACTTTCACCAATCAGGTTTTGAGCGGCAATAATTATTCATGGACTTTTGGTGATAGTACAATATCTGCTTTATCTAACCCTGTTCACCAGTTTTCCGATACCGGAAACTTTACTGTAAAACTTATAGTAAGAAACAATAACGGTTGTAAAGATTCTTTAACAAGAATTGGTTATGTAAAAATTCACAAACCATTTTTATATTTTGATAATTTGCCGGACAGCGGCTGCCAGGCTTTTACAAAATCATTAACTGCCTTAGTCAATTCAATTGAGCCGGTTACGAACTTTACATGGGATTTCGGTGATGGAACAACTAGCTTACAGGCCGTACCCACACACACTTTTAGCAATTCTGGTTACTACAATATTTCATTAATCGGTACTACTGCAAGTGGTTGCAGCGATACCGCCATACTGCCTAAAGCCATTAAAGTAAATACGCTGCCCCGTGCGGCTTTTTCAGCAAGTGTAAAAAATAGTTGTGCCAGCACCCCAATTACTTTTACCAATCTTTCTACAGGCGGAGCCACCACCTTTACATGGGATTTTGGCGACAATAGTGTTAGCTACGAGTTTCAGCCAATTCATATTTATAAAGATACCGGTTGGATGACGGTTCAATTAATTGCAATGAATGGTGGATGTGCTGATACAGCCCGGTATGTCAAATACATATATATCAAACCAGTTGTTGCAAGATTTAATGTTTCTATGAACTGTGCCACTCCGTTGATTCGGAGTTTTAAAAACTTTTCTTTAGGTGCTACAAGCTGTTTATGGGATTTTGGTGATGGTACCACTTCCACTGAAAAAGACCCGATTCATACTTTCCCTTCACAAGGAATGTATTCTGTAAAACTGAAAACATGGAATGATTCTACCGGCTGTACATATTCTTTAGTTAAAGAGGTAAGGGTACTGAATATTAAGGCCAATTTTTTTGCTTCAGATTCCATTGTTTGTAAGGGTAGTAATATTAGTTTCAACACCGGGTTAAACAACCAGGATGTAGCCAGGTTTTACTGGAGTTATGGAGATGGCGTTATTAACAACACAAGAAATAATAACACTGAATATACTTATGCGGTAACCGGTGATTACACCGTGAGATTAATTACGCTTGATTATTTAAACTGCAGGGATACATTGATAAAAGCAAGGTATATAAATGTGAATGGCCCAAAAGCTTTATTTGGAACTGCTTCGCCTGTTACCTGTATTAATTCAGCAACAGTTTTTTCTGATAGTTCTTTACCAACAGCAGCACAACCTATCAAAAACTGGATATGGAGTTATGGAGACGGAACTGCTGATACCCTCACTGCGCCGTCTTGTCAGCATATGTATGTTAAAGAGGGGAGCTACCTCGTTTCTTTAAAATTAATTGATAGCAAAGGTTGTACAGATAGTTTCAAAATGGCTAAGCCCGTACAAATTAATAAGGTTAGTGCCAGGTTTTATGTGCAGGATACAATAGCCTGTCCCGATTTTCCGGTTAAATTTATATTACCTTACTGGACAGCCGGAATTACCTACCGTTGGGATTTTGGTGATGGCACCAGTTCCTCATTACAACTACCCAATCACAGTTATAGCAGAGAAGGTGTTTACAGCGTTAAAGCATACGTGGTTGACAGGTATGGCTGTACAGATTCCAGCATAATGGTAAACGTGGTAAGGATTGTAAAAACGGTTGCTCGTTTTGCAATGAGTGATTCTTTTAAATCCTGCCCTCCCTTGCTGATTCAATTTACCAATCAGTCCATTAATTCGGTAGATGAGTTCTGGGATTTCGGAGACAGCACCTCTACCATTGTTCATAACCCTTCTCATTTTTACTCTTACCCTGGTATTTATACAATAACATTATGTGCCAAAGGTCCAGGTGGCTGTATCAATACAACCCAAAGGCAAATAGTGGTAAAAGGGCCACAGGGATCTATCAATTACGTTCCGTTAAGTTTATGTGGGCCTTACCAGGTAAATTTTGTTGTACATTCTACCAATGCAGTTTCTTATATATGGGATTTTAACGATGGTGTTACAGCTAGCAGTATTGATTCTGCTATTACCCATACGTACCAGGATTCTGGTAGGTTTGTTCCTAAGATTATATTGATAGACGATGTAGGTTGTAAAGTGCCTGTTACCGGTAAAGATACCCTCACCAATATTTTCACCAATGCTTCCTTTAGTTTCGCCGATAAAGTGGTTTGCGATAAGGGCAATGTTTATTTCAATAACACTACCATCAGCAACGATTCATTAGTAAATTTTCTTTGGGATTTTGGTGATAATAGTAGTGCTATCGAGGACAACCCTGTTCATCAATACAGCTCCCCGGGTATGTATTATCCAATCTTATCAGTAACTACCAGCAATGGATGCATGTCTACCTACAAATCCAAGGCTCCGGTACATGTTGTTCAAGCCCCTGGTATAAATGTATTATCAAGCAGTAATGGTTGTGTGCCATTAACTGCTACCATGCAGGTTATGCAATCAGGTGCAGATACCTCTGCCTTGCAATGGAAATGGATAATGGCAGACGGTAGTATTGTTGAAATGCAAAATCCGCCAGAGCAAGTATATAATACGGCTGGTATTTACACTTTGAGCCTTACAGCCACCAGTAACAATGGTTGTTCAAAGACAATTACACATGTTATTGAGGCTTATGCCCTGCCCGCAATGCAGGTTACAAAAGACAGTTTAATTTGCAAAGGACAAAATTTAACATTACTGGCTACTGGTGCTGCTAGTTATAACTGGAGCCCCGCAATAGGATTAAGCAGTACCAATATCGCAACTCCAATAGCATCGCCATTAACCAGCACAAACTATATTGTAACGGGAACCTCCCTAAAAGGATGTGTAAGCAAACAGGCAGTTTCAGTAAATGTTAAGCAACCTTTTAAAATGACATTTAGCCGGCCCCTTATTTTATGTGCAGGACAAAATAAGCGCATCGAGGCCAACGGAGCAAGCTTCTATCAATGGTCGCCAGCCAGAGGCTTAAGTAATACAACGATTGCTGCGCCTACCGCACAGCCGGATACTACTACTAACTACAGAGTAATTGGTACGGATGAAAAGGGCTGCTTTAATGATACCGGCTTTGTACAATTAACCGTTTTCCCAATACCATTGGTAAATGCAGGGGAAGATAAAACAATTAATGTTGGGCAAACTGTAGATCTAAATGCAATTGTTTCTAATGATGTTACAGCCGTTAACTGGACCCCAACGGGAGACATATTCCGTAACAGTCGGGATGGAATAACCGTAAAGCCAACACAAAATACAGAGTACATCGTTAACGTTAAAAACGCAGGTGGTTGTGCAGCCAGAGACAAGGTAACTGTATTTGTAATTTGCAATGGCCATAATGTATTTGTTCCAAACCTGTTTTCTCCCAACGATGATGGTGCTAATGATTTATTTTACCCAAGGGGTACTGGCCTTTTTAAAATAAAAACGATGCGTATTTTTAACCGTTGGGGTGAGGCAGTTTTTGAAAAAAGCAGCTTTAATTCCAATGACACAAGTGCAGGATGGGATGGTAAATTCAAAGGCACTAAATTGAACGCAGATGTTTATGTATATATCCTGGAATTAATTTGCGATAACAACAGTATACTTTCATTTAAAGGTAATGTAACATTGGTAAGGTAAATTATTATTGCATTTCAAAATGGATTAAAAATGGTATTGATCATATAAGGCCTGTAGCTCTGAAAATTTTTTTACTCCCAGCTTGCCAAAAATTTTATTCTTATATAATCCAACTGTGGAAGACTGTAAATTTAATATGTTACTTATAGCTGCAACTGGTTCACCAGCTAACAACAAGGTTACAATTTCAAATTCTTTTGTAGTTAATTCATCAAAGGGGCTCTTGCTCTCGTCCGATGCTAACTCTTCGGCCAATTGATTTTGTAACTGTTCGCTTATATAACGCCGATTGGCTAAAACAAGTCCAATGGCAACTTTAACCTCCTCTAATGAAGCGTCTTTAGATACAAAACCTTTAGCGCCGGCTTTTAAAAAGCGCTTTGCGAAAATGCGCTCTGCACTCATGGAAAACATAAGCACTTTTATCTTCGGAAATTTTATGGTGATATATTCAAGTAATCCAAAAGTATCGGTGTTAGGCATTTGTATATCCAATAACACCAGGTCGTAATAATTTTTTTGAATTAGGCATTTACTTCGCAAATGAAGGCTAGTGTGGCCTCGAATAAAAAGTGCTAGAAATTTTAAATGTAAGCCGTTAAGAAATCAAGGCTGTTTGAGCCAGCATAAATTTCAAAGTATTTTACTCTGGCGGCGAGTTCCTTGATTTTAGGCTTACATTTAAAATTTCAGCCTTTTTATTCGGAGCCTTGATTTTTTTTGTTTCTTTTTTTTATCAAGAAAAAAAAGAAAATAGAGTCTCACAAAATAATGTAAATGCTTTGCGAACTAAATGCCTAATTCTAAAATTAAATATTCATTTAGGTGAAATTCCTGCAGAAGAATTTTGATTCCGTTTTTACTACAGCGTATAAGCTGGCGCAGGACATCGGTATACCTCAAGCTAGAATTTTCC
>JANPNY010000617.1:0-2527 GCA_031427745.1 Chitinophagaceae bacterium
TAATTCGTTTAATTTTTTTATTCTTTCTGCAGTTGCAGCGCGTATGCCTCCGGCGGGCATCCCGGCGGGCTCCTGTGGAGGGCTAAACAAACAGCAAAGCATCCGGTAGTTTTGAAACGTACCAGGTAAAAGATATTTCTTCAGAGATGTCTTTTCTCGAAATGTTTGATGTATTAAATGAGCAACTGATCATTGAAGGAAAAGATGCCATCACATTTGATCATGATTGCAGGGAAGGTATCTGCGGTGCATGTAGCATGTACATTAATGGCAGGGCACATGGTCCATGGGCAGCCAACACTACCTGCCAGCTTCACATGAGGGCATTTAAAGATGGGGATACCATTGTGGTAGAACCATGGAGGAGCAAGGCTTTCCCGGTAATAAAAGATCTGATGATAGACAGGGCTGCATTCGACCGGATAATACAGGCAGGCGGTTACGTTTCTGTAAATACCGGCAATGCAGTTGATGCCAACGCCATCCTTGTTGATAAAAAAGATGCAGATGATGCATTTATGGCTGCTGCGTGCATTGGTTGTGGCGCATGTGTTGCTGCTTGTGTAAATGGCAGTGCGATGTTATTTGTAAGTGCCAAGGTATCTCAGCTGGCTTTATTGCCACAAGGTGGGCCGGAAAGAGAATCAAGGGTGTTAAGTATGGTGGCACAAATGGATAAAGAAGGATTCGGCAACTGTACCAATACCTACGCCTGTGAGGCAGAATGTCCTAAAGGAATTTCCGTATCCAACATTGCCAGGCTCAACAGGGAATATTTATCTGCAGGCTTTGCAACAGAAGATGTATCGTAATTAAATAACTATCAATAATACAAACAGCCTTCCCTTTCCGGAAGGTTTTTTGTTTGCAGCACAATCAACGCTTTCAGGGTCTTACACAATAAATGTTAACTTTATCCATTCTAGTTTAAACCCCTCCATTTAAATTGATAAGGATACTTTTGCTGTGGCTGTGCTTATTACTTGTGCAGGTTTCCTTCGCACAAAAACCTGCAGTCCCGTTTAGTAATCTTCGTACCAAAGTTATTTCAACCAAAAGCTTGCTGGTGCAGTTAGATTCGCTAAGCATTTTTCCGAATACGGTTACAATACCAACTATCAACCCCACGCAATACAGTATTGATGCAGTCAATGCAACACTAATCTGGCTAAACAGGCCGGCAACCGATAGCGTATTGGTAACGTACAGGGTTTTCCCTTACCGGTTAAATGCAGTTACCAAACATTTGCAATTTGATAGCATCCGTAACAATTTTTTACTACAAAAACCAATCACCTATAAATACAGTAATAAACAAAACACCGGTTTGTTTGATTTTGGAAACATGAATTACAACGGTAGTTTTGGAAGGGGCATCTCCTTCGGCAATAGCCAGGATGCTGTGATAAGTTCTAACCTTAACCTGCAGCTGAATGGTTTTATCGGCGATAGCCTGGAACTTACAGCTGCAATTACGGATAACAATATTCCGATACAACCCGATGGCAATACACAAAATCTTAGTGACTTTGATCGAATTTTTTTACAGGTAAAAAAAAGAACCTGGCAAATTAATTTTGGTGATATCGATATAAGGCAAAGCAAAAATTATTTCCTTAATTTTTATAAAAGACTTCAGGGAGCTTCATTTATTACCGATAACAAAATTGCAAAAGGTATCAACAATTCTTTATTATTAAGTGGCTCTGTTGCAAAGGGAAAATTCAACAGGAATGTATTGGTTCCTTTGGAGGGAAACCAGGGCCCGTACCGGTTGCAGGGAGCCAATAACGAATTGTTTTTTACTATTCTTGCAGGTACTGAGCGGGTATTTATGGATGGAGAAATGTTGCAAAGAGGAGAAGACCAGGATTATATTATTAACTACAATACAGCCGAACTTACATTTACGCCCAAGCGGATGATAACCAAGGATAAAAGGATTCAGGTTGAATTTGAATATGCAGACCGTAATTTTTTAAATGCCACGCTGTATGCAAATAACGAAATAAATTTTCATGATAAATTATTGGTAAGCGTTGCGGCTTTTAGTAATGGAGATGCTAAAAATTCTTCCATCAATCAAACGCTGGATGTTAACCAAAAACAATTTTTAGCAGATGTGGGCGATGGAATTGATACAGCCTTTTACAGCGGTGCTGTAAGGGATACATTTTCTACGGGCAAAATTTTATATAAAAGAATTGATACCCTTTTTAGCAACAATCTGCATGACTCCATTTATTTGTACGATACCACACAGGGTCTTTTATTATATGATGTATCGTTTAGTTACCTGGGTGCAGGAAAAGGTAATTATGTACAACTATTTAATGCCACCAATGGCAAGGTATTTAAGTGGGTAGCTCCCGGGACAGGCAATACTAAACAGGGAGATTGGGCACCGATAATTTTGCTGGTAACTCCAAAGAAGTTACAGGTAGCAACAGTTTCCGCAGAATATTCGTTTAATCCAAAATCAATAATTAAAGCAGAATTTGCTGTAAGTAAATATGATATTAATTTA
>JANPNY010000618.1:0-5136 GCA_031427745.1 Chitinophagaceae bacterium
GTTGGAGTAGCCGCTGAAATCCGGTTTAGCAACAAAGAACAGGTAAGTGGTAGCAGGCGCATTTAATACAGCATCAATTGTTTTTTGAGACGGCGTACAAATGGGGCCCGGCGGCAACCCGCTTACCTGGTAAGTGTTGTATGGCGATGGAAAGCTTAAATGTTTTTGATAGATTCTTTTTAAAGCAAAATTTTTCATTGCAAATTTCACGGTTGGGTCTGCACCCAACCGCATACCTTTTTGCATGCGATTAATATAAACACCGGCTATTTTCCCTTTGTCTTCTTCCATATTGGTTTCTTCTTCTACAATACTTGCAAGGGTATATACCTGCGTTTTTGTAAGCTGAAGTGCTGCTGCTTTTTTACTACGTTCCTCGTTCCAAAATTTCTGCTGTTCATAAAATAGCTTTTTGAAAATTTTTGGAAAAGATGTGTTCCAGAGAAGGCTATAAGTATTAGGAATAATTGCCGTCATTACTGTGTTACTATCAAGCTTATAATTTGCCAACGAATCGTTGCTGTTTAAATAAGTGATTACAGTTAAGGAATCACATTCAAAGTTGTTTGATATTTTTTCTGCCAGGTCTTCTTTTGTCCTCAGCTTGATAATTACCAGGTTCACCGGCGTTTGCCTGCCAGATCGGAGTGTCCTAAAAATAGTATAGATGCTGGCATTTTTTTCAAACACAAATCTTCCTGCCTTAATGTTTTCATTATACTTAAAAAGCTTTGAAATGATTTTAAAAGTACGGTTATATTTTACAAAACCAACCCTTTCTAAATCCCGCTGTACTTTAGTAAAACTACTGCCCGCTTGTATGTAAAAAGCCTTTTTGGATTCTGTAAAGGTTGTACTTGGTCCGAACGTCCACCAGGCTCCCAATGCGGCGGTAAACAAAATAATAAGTAAGGATATAGTGAATATTTTTTTCAAGAGAACAAATGTCTATTTAATAACAATTTTATACAAATTAAAATAAAAAACCCCGCCAAAATTGGACGAGGTAATAAATTGAAGTATACTAAATTACTTACTTTGTTTTAGGGGAATCCGTAGCAGCGCCCGGTAAAGGAACTATATTTTGATTTGTTGACGGAACAGATGCCGGAGCCCTGTTAATCAACTCGTCATTTTTTGAAGATGCACCTTCGCCTTTTGGGATAAACAACGGAGACAATACGCACAATATACCTACAATACCGGCAAATATCCAGGTTCCTTTTTCCAGTACATCTGTTGTTTGCTATACACCCATTAGTTGGTTGCCCACACCCCCAAATGTACCCGATAAACCACCACCTTTAGGGTTTTGCACTAATACAATCAAACCCAATATTAACGAGGACAGGATTACTAAAATTCCAAATAACACTAACATATTACAGCTCTTTTAATTGATTAATTTTGGCGGCAAAGTAAGTGATTTTACCGGGATTGAGCAAACTTAATTTTTCTAGTACCTCAACGGCTTTGGTTACCCTCCCCTGCTGTACCAACACATCGGCCATGGCTTCTGTCAGCACTTCTCCATCTCTATTGGATGCTTCTGCCAATTGCTGAATATGCTGCTCATTTGTTTGTGCCGCAGATTGAGGCGCACTGCCGGTTTCGGCAAACTGATCTGCATGTATCTTTTTCATTGTTTTTAACCATTCTGTAAAACTTTTCATTTGTTGCCCGAGCCTGTCTACCGGCTTGGCCTCTTCTGAAAATTTAATACCTACGCTGGCAAAATAATCTGACGTATGCAGCGGCTCAAATGTAATACTGTCTTCTGTTACCGGCTCCTTGCTTATATTAAAAGGAATATGCAATGGTGCTTCATTTTCAATATTATTTGTTGCCACTGTTTCATTGGCTAACATAACATTTTCATCTGCCTGCTGTTGCTCTTCTGTAATAGAAACTATCTCCTTGGGAGACGCTTTAATTTCAGCTTCTTCCGTTTCGTTTGTTGATGAATCAAAGTCTTCAGCCAATTCATCTGCCACAACCACTTCTTGCGTAACAGATTGATCCGGAATTAAATCTTCAATTAGAATAAGATCGGCAGGTGCTGCAGGTGATGATTCATCTGTTTGCTCCCTTTCAACAACACTATTAGTGGCCTGGGGTATTTCAATAGCTTCCTGCCGGTGCTGGTCTGTACCTTCTGAAATAATTATTATTTCTTTATTAGTAACAAGCGACTCAGTTAACAAAGCATCTGCCTCCATTTCGCTCTCTGCCGTTGTATTTTGAATATTATCTGCAGTTGCATCACGCTGTTTCTGCAAAACTTCCGTTGTTTCTATATTACCCGAAAAGTCTTGCGATGTAGATACTTCGTTATTGTCACCAGATGCTAACAGTAAATAATTAAGCCAGTAATTGTTGTTAAACAGTACCCCGGTTTTTTTTGCCTGCGCTGCATAAGCAGGAGATTCTTTATCGGAAAGATATAGTGAGAAAAATTGGGCGGGCGTAAAATACGGGTAAGATGCTGTAGTGTCCTCCAACATTTTGATTGTATCGGGATCTCCCATTTCTTTTTTAAAGATGGATCGAAAAAGCTGGTTGTAGTTATCCATAAATCAAATCTAAATTAAAAAAAACTTACCGCTATAAGCTTTTAAACCAGTATTAAGTTAAGAGTAAATGGCGAATGATAACTGCTCTAAATTTAACCCTAGAGCATTTACATGTCCATAATTTATTTTAAAACGAGCACTGTTTTACCAATTAGAAAATATTTTATTAAAGATAGCATCTACAATATTCTTAATGATATCTTCATTCAGTCCACTTTCAGCTTCCGAAAGGGATTTGTTGGCACTAAAATCAAATGTGTTGGACAAATCCGTTTCAAAACTCTTCTTCTCATCTAAGTTGTTCTTAAAAATCAGGTGAAACGACACTGATAAACGGTTGTTGCTCGGCGTATTGCCGGAAATACCGGTGGTTGTAACGGTGTAGTCGGACACATAACCGCTAATGTCGTAATGAGCATTGTCATCGTTGGTTTGCCGAAGCCTGGTATTACCAATAATCTTCTGCTTTACCCTTTCAGTAATCTGTGGGCTAAGCTGTGGATTTATATAACGGGCTCTATTCTCAAGATAATTAACCCGGAAGGTTTTTATCTCCTCCGGAATGGGAGAAGTATCTTTTAAAGAGTATTTGCAGGTAGCAAAACAAAAAATAAACATCAGCACTATACCGCCTATTAACCTTACTGCTTTTTTACTGCCTCTAAATATGTTACCAGAAAATATTGTCATTTGTACAGCGTTTCTTTTTTTGACTTTTATAATTTGTATTTCATTTGCACAGTATCTATTATTCCTCAATGTCATATTCTTTCAATTTCCTGTACAAAGTTCTTTCGCTAATACCCAAATCTGCAGATGCATCTTTGCGTTTACCTCTGTGTTTTTTTAATGCCTTTATAATAAGTTCCTTTTCTTTATCCATGATACTCAGCGATTCTTCTATAGCTTCCATGTGATGAATGTCTTCGCCATTTTGGTTGATATAAACCGGCTGATGCGATTGCCCGAAATTTGGGCCGGATACTGCAGGCATATTATTATACTCTGGCACCATTGTATCCAGGTTATTGTAAACTGGTATCCGGTGCGCCAGCGAAGGGTTTTGTAACAAATCAAAAAACATTTTTTTCAATTCGGTTACATCCTTTTTCATATCGAAAAAAAGCTTGTACAATATCTCTCTTTCGTTGGCAAATTCCTGGTGCGATACGGCGCCTTTACCCCCTACCAATACAGGCAACCTGTTAAAATTATTTTCAGGCAAAAACTGTTGCAGCTCACCTGCTTTAATTAATTTATTGGTAGATAAAACAGACATCTGCTCTGCAATATTTTTCAACTCCCTTACATTGCCGGGCCAGGTGTAATTCATCAATAATTTTTTAGCATCATCATCGAGTTGTACAGGCGTAGTTTTGTATTTATCTGCAAAGTCGGCGGCAAATTTCCTGAACAATAACGGTATATCTTCCTTTCTGTCCCTTAAGGCCGGAACCCTTATTGGGACTGTATTTAAACGGTAATATAAATCTTCTCTAAACCTGCCCGACTGGGCAAATTCCAGTAGTTCCCTGTTAGTTGCTGCTATTACCCTTACATCTGTTTTTTGAACTTTACTACTACCTACCCGGATGTATTCGCCTGTTTCCAGTACACGTAATAAACGGGCTTGGGTACCTAAGGGTAATTCACCAATTTCATCGAGAAAAATAGTGCCGCCGCTTACTGTTTCAAAATAACCTTTACGGCTATCAAAAGCCCCGGTAAAAGAGCCTTTTTCGTGACCAAACAATTCAGAGTCGATGGTGCCTTCGGGAATAGCGCCGCAGTTAACCGCAATAAAAGGATTGTGCTTTCGGGCGCTGAGTGCATGAATTATTTGAGAGAATACCTCTTTACCAACGCCACTCTCTCCATTTATCAATACACTTAAATCGGTGTTTGCAACCTGGGTGGCCACATTTAGTGCATGGTTAAGTGCTGTTGAATTACCAATGATGGCAAACCTGTTTTTGATTGATTGTAAATCCATTATTAATGCTCTAAAAAGTATACAATTTCCTGCTTACAACAGGAATATTTATTTTATCGTTAATCCTCAACTTTTAAAAGAAGAAAATTATGTTTTTCTCTTTTTTAAAAAACTGATTTAATGCTTACTACGATATTCAGTAATTATTCAACTTCTCCCAATAAGGTTCCTGCCGTACATGCACTCACTTTAATATTTATGTAGTCTCCTTTTTTATGCGTGCCTTTGGGAAAAACAACTACTTTGTTCTGATCGTTTCTACCATATAACTGGTCTGCATTTTTTTTGGAAGCACCTTCTATTAATACGTTGAAAGTTTTACCTACATCCTTTTGCATGCTGGCCAACGAATGTCCCCGGTATAAATCAATCATCTCCTGTAATCTTCTTTTCTTCACCTCTTCGGGTACATCATCTTTAAAACGCCTGGCAGCTAGGGTTCCCGGCCGTTCACTATAAAAGTACATATAGGCCAGATCGTATTTACAATATTCCATCAGGCTGAGTGATTGCTGATGGTCTTCTTCCGTTTCAGTACAAAAACCGGTAATCATATCGGTAGATAAACCA
>JANPNY010000619.1:0-4258 GCA_031427745.1 Chitinophagaceae bacterium
GGTTACGTGGCTTGTAATAAGCCGCCGCTGGCATACCGGCAATACCTTTTATTTCTGTAACGGTACATGGGTAGGTGGCAGTAATCTGTTGCATTAATGCGGCCTTTAAATTTTGATCCATGGCGGAAAAATACAGCACGGCAATTTTTAGAGGTGGTTTGTTGGGGACTGAAAAAGATACGAGTAATGAAAGCAAGAGCGATATTATTTGCACAGGCTTGTTAGGTTTTTTTTATGAAGCTTAAAAATGGCTGCCGGGGCCATTTAGGTCAATAAATTGATAGCCGGTTTTGTCTCGCTAATATAAAAATTGTTTTAAAGTCTTTTATAATTAGCAATCAGTATTAATGACGGGGAGTGGTTCGTGCGGACACGAACCACGGCAGTGGGCGCTAACTCCACTTTCGTCGGTGTCACCAACAGACGGAAAAAAAGCGCTAAATAAGAAAGCTAAATAATGTTATCGCCCCCCGGACAATAATATGCACCCGATTCCCGTTAATAGCTAAACTTATAATTAAATATCGCAACTATGAAAACTAAATCCGTTCTGTTAATGGCCTTAATAACCACTCTCTATTTTGTTTCCTGTAAAAAAGAAAGCAGTAGTCCTCAACTTACATTTACGCAAGCTGAAGGTATCGCTAATTCCAGTGGGGAATACACAATTACGGGACATATTAGTTCGGTAGTAAGGCTTGATAAAGTGACATTACTTAAAGAAGGACAAACTTCCTTTTTTTTAGTGGATGAGTCAACTGCAAAAAACAAAAACGAATATGACTTTTCTTACTTAATTACCGGTATTACAGCGAATACCTATATTATCATTGATGTCTATAATCAGGATGGCAAAAAAATAACACAGCGATTTTTAATAAAAAAATAATTTAAAAAGCCGGATTAAAATTCCGGCTTTTTATTTACTCGTGGTACCTGTTATATGGTAAAGTGTATCTCCACTGCCTCCCAGCTCAACCTGCTGATACCCGAAATGGCTTTAAAATTTACGCCCTGCGCCAGTATGGTTCGCATACCACTAAAAAAAGCGTTGTCATCTTCATCATTTAAATTAAGCGAAAAAGATTTTGGCGCAATAGAAATCTGGACGGTGTAATTGGAACTGATGACCAGCCGTAGCATCGTAATTTTGATTCGGCAGCAACTGTCTCCGGAACCGAGGAGATAAATGCCAACATCCAATAATAATGATCCTAACTCTTTGGCTTCATTATTATAGGGTTGACTCATTCAGTAGATTATAGTGAAAAATATTTGTGCAAAACTAACCCGAGAAAAGGAAGATTACTTTTTAAGTTGAATCAATAACTTCAAAATTACTGCCGTAGTTGTTGCAGCTACCGCCAGCTAAACCCAATGCTGAAATCACCAGACGAGTGCATATATTCAACAAACCCATCTAAGCACAGTGTAGTTTTTTGTTGCCGTGGGCTATTCCACTATATCTGGAGAAAAGCATCTTTATTACGCCTTCGTTTTAAATCTGTATGAAAACCCCACTGATAAATAATTTTGTGCTGCATTTTGGTTTAAGCCAATGCCGGCAGATAAATCTCCCATGAAGTTATTATTCAATAGGTAAGTTAAGCCCCCATCAAGGCCGTGCCTGCCAATTTCTTTTTGAGGTAGAAATCCATAGACTTCCAAAAAGCCCTTCATTTATTTCGTTACAGAAATTGTTGTAGCCAGTGTATAAATGTAAGTTGCTTCTGGCGTTTCTCCGTCCCATTCCGTTCCAAAATTATAGCTTAATGATAGCTTTTTAGACAGCGTATGTTGCATACTAAATCTAAAAGATGGTGCAGGATTATCCGTAGTAAATTTGTTGCTACCAATCATTAAAGTTTTTATATGGCCAATAAAAGAGGTTGCCGGTATTATTCCTTTTTTGGGGCAAATGCTTACTTTAAATCCAATTGTCAGCGGTATAAATCCTGTTTCAATTATGTTACTATCTTTTTCTGACTGGAACGCAGTTATTAACCTCAATTCAAATCCTTTGCTTAGTCCATACCGCCAAAGTGCAGAAGGGTACTTGTAGGTTTTCTTCGCTGTATTTTCTCTTTCAATCGAAAATCCATTTTCGTTTTGGATATAGTTTGTTGCTACCATAAACGGTGATTCAGTCTCTCCGGGTCGGTCAGGTTGAATAGACTTGGTTTATCCAAATAAATTGGAAATGGTAGTTCCAAATATAAGCCCAACCAATACAAAATATTTTATCATTTTATTTATCATTCAAATTTGTTTAATTAAAGCCAAAAGGTATTGCACACAAAATTTTTATTGCGGCAATACAGCTAAAAACCTTAATTGCAAATGAGGCGAAAGCAGGTGGATTGATTTTCCAGTGCCAGATTTCACTTTTTTTATTGTTGAAAAAAGGCAAGAACGAAATGAAAATTCAGCGTGCAAATTAAATGTTGTGAGGAGGGTAACTGTTACACAATTTTGAATCATCATTCTATGATTTAACAGGTTGTTGTATTGTTTATCTAACTGGTTATTTAAAAATGCCTTAGGCGCTGGCGCAAAAAAGATATCAATACTTCCACATAGGGCGCAATGCAGTAGCCCTGCTGAGATGAGATTTTCTTTAGCTGCATTTATGAAAAGATGTAGATGAGTTTGGTTTTTCACAGATTTTCGGAGAATGATTCATAAAGCAAACAGGTAGCATTTCCAACGGGGAAATACCTCCGCTTATTGTAGGATATTACTGCAAATCATTTCTACATTTTTTCATTTTTATCTACACATGCAATTACAATTTGTTCCTTTTGAGGTAGCAACACCGACGGGGGAAATTTCATCGCTTATTTTATAATTTTACTGCAAATCATTTCTATAGTCTCTTTATTTTTATCTGTACATGCAATGACAATTTTTTCATTTTGACTGTTTATGGTTGAATCCAAAACGATTTCAAAAATACTTCCTACAACAGGTTTGTTTTTTATTTTTACGTTTATCAGCTTTGCTATTTTTGCTATAACATTACCAAAAATTCTAAAAGTTTTTGATACTAAAGTTCCTGCCTCTATTCCTGTGTCTTTTCTAATATTTAATGTTTGGCTATGCCTAATATTTATTTTGACTACTTTCTCCCGGTCTATTGTAAAATACTCCATTTCTTCTGAGCCTTTTACTAGTATAAACAGGACTATGTTTTCATATACCAACATCTTTAATTCAACGTTCATTGACGAAAATGTATTTCTCGTCTCAGCCAGGGTATTGTCAAGCTCTGAAAATCCAGAAATGTAATTGATAATGGAGCTTTCACTTCCGTGATCATAATCAGGTGTAACATAAAGAGGTTCACCAAGTAGTTCTTTATTTATATTAATCCATTTCATTGCTTGTAAATTATTGATGGGGAAATAAACTTGCAGGTAACGGGAAATTGTAAAACAGCCTCCTGTAGCTGCATAAATATACAAACTATGTAAATAGCGCAATCAGTGTATTTTTTTTTGATTGAAAGGCATACAGAAATTGTATCAATCATTGTTTTTTAAAACGGCAACTGCCGGGTCGAATCCACACAAGTAGTAATCAACTATTCATCAACGCCTGTCTTAAAACACGGATGGTAGACCATTGTTTATAGATGATGGCCAGTAAAATAAAAAATACAATAGGTTCGATGATTACAAAAATCCAGATGTTGATGGCTTCGTAGCTGATGTGCAGTTTGGCGGCGAAGTAAACTAAAATGTCTACGCACCATTGAAAGGCTTTGTTCATGTTATTGGGTTAATTGGGTTAATAATTTTTTACAATGGGTGCAGAGAGATTTTATTTCTCTGTCAACTGATTTGATGCTGCCTTCGGCAGATTCCTTAAAACAGGTGTTGCTGTAAGTGCAATGTGGCAAACCCATCGTATGGCCGAGTTCGTGTAAGGCAACTTTTAAAAACCGGTCATTGAATAAACCTTGTTAGGTGTTTTTAATCTGAAGGTTGAAATTACACAAGATTTGCCCGGACAAGAACCTAGCCCCATTACGCCCCAATCATATATTTCGTTTTTGGTGGTGGAAATATCTTTTGTGCTGATGCCAATTATTTTATCATAGCCGGAGTATCTATTAAGATAAGTTAATACAACCGGCGCCCGGTAACGGTTACGTGGCTTGTAATAAGCCGCCGCTGGCATACCGGCAATACCTTTTATTTCTGTAACGGTACATGGGTAGGTGGCAGTAATCTGTTGCATTAATGCGGCCTTTAAA
>JANPNY010000620.1:0-2514 GCA_031427745.1 Chitinophagaceae bacterium
GCTTTTGTGCTTACAGCTCTTACATCACGAAGAGAGGCGATAGCTACAGGGTTGCTTGGGTTTCCAAACTGGCTGCCACCAATAATTGTTTGTGTAATAAAATTACCAAATACATCTCTAACCGGTGCGGCCGGACTGTTGTATAGTACTGTACTGGTAACAGCATCAAAACCATCGGACAGGCCAATTTTTTGGTTGCTCCTGGAGAGGTTGCCACTCACGCCGGCTTTAAACCAACTCTTTACCTGGTGATCGATATTCATGCGAACGGTATAACGCTTGAATTTTGTTTCAATTAAAGTACCCAGTTGATCAAAATACCCACCTGAAAAATAGTAGGTTGTTTTTCCATTACCGCCGGAGAAGGACAATTGATGATTTTGAATATGACCGGTCTGGTAAATTTCATCCTGCCAATCTGTGCCCTTACCTAACAGGGAAGGATTTCTGAATTCTCCCACTGTATCCTGCATTCCGCCAGTTACCGCATTTATATCTTTTATCAGGGAATTTTGATAAATAGCAAATTGCTGCAAATTCATTACAGACAATTTTTTAGGGATTTTTTGAAAACTGTAAGAAACATCATAAGATATTTTACCCTCACCGCTTTTACCACGTTTTGTGTTAACCAGTACTACACCGTTGGCCGCCCTTGACCCGTAAATGGCCTGTGCAGAAGCATCCTTTAAAATATCGATGGAAGCAATATCGTTTGGATTCAGCGTAGCAAGAACACTTTGAGTTGTTTGTCCGCTGCCACCACCCAGGAAATTTTGCTCCAGGCTTGAATTTTGTGCAGCGATGGGTACGCCATCAATTACATACAATGGCTCGTTGCCGTTAACAGATGTGATACCACGAACACGAACACTAACGCCGCCACCCGGTTGACCGGTGTTATTGGTAACGGTTACACCAGCTACTTTTCCCTGCAGGGCCTGATCAACTCCTGCAACAGGAAGGTTCTTAATGTCCTTTTCAGAAATGGAAGAGATAGAGGTTGTTACATCCGCCCTTCGCCTGGTTCCATAACCAATAACGATTACTTCACCGAGCCTGGAATCCGCTCCTTTTAAAATGACCGACACATTTGTTTTGCCTTCAACTGATACATCAACAGGTTTCATGCCTATATAAGTAACCTGGATTATTTTTTGAGAAGACGGTACCTTAATGGCAAAGTTTCCATTAACATCTGCAGTTACAGTCGCATTTCGCATATTCCTTATAGAAACAGATGCACCCTGTAACGGGTTGCCTTTTTCGTCCTGAACTGAACCTGAAATTAGCCTGGAAGTTTCCTGGGCATTTAGCGTAATGCCCCCCAGCATAAGTAAAAGAATCAGAAGATAATCTTTAGTAATTTTTAGCATAGCAATTAGTTTTAAAATTGATGGGGTAAAGTTATTTTGAAGCCCTATAAGAAAATAATACTATTTTAACCATTCATAATTATTAAAAGACTGTTGTTCTAAAATAGATGACAATATTTTTTTAAACGTCACGTGTAATTCAAAATAAATAGCCAAAATTGAATAGCCAATCAATAATACTATTTTATCAATTTATGAATGAATATTTATGAAAGTATACCTATAATTACATTTTTATCAGGCATTAACAAGCGCAATTAGAAAAACAACGGTTATGTTTTAATGACAGCAATTCTACTGATTATTTCTATACATGCCCTGCTGTTATGGTAAGGGCATTTCCAGATGCCGGCTTTATCCTGCCGCTCCATAATCGTCCCATCTTCATTTCGCCCCCAATACCATTCTCCATACAAATGGTCCTTTATAAACTGCTTTATATATTTCCAGGCTTGTAAAGATTTATCCAGGTAAAGTTTGTTGCCGGTAAGCTGCCAGGCATTAAAGAAACCAATCATTGCTTCTGCCTGCACCCAGGAATGTTTTTCTTTTATAAAATGATTGGTAGCAGGTTCGTATTCGTACCATAAGCCTCCATCTTTATCTAACCCTTCCAAAGCGGAAGTGGCAATTTTAATGGCGAAATCTTTAGCAATCATTATTATGGACAGTTCCGCTGTTGCTTCTGCTGCTTCTAATAATAACCAGGCAGCTTCAATATCGTGACCGTAAGAGATAGTGTTTGATTTTGGGTTCCATTGCTCATCAAAAAACAATACCAGGTGATGGGTATTGGAATCAATGATATGGTCGAAAAAATTTTTAATCAATAAGATGATTTTATTCTTTAAAACTTCGTCGGGCCAAATTCGATATAACGCAGTATAGGCTTCCAGCACATGCAGGTGCGTATTCATTGTTTTTTTTTCATTGGCATCCTTTTCACTCAGCCGCAGGTCTTCCAATGTTTTCCAGTCTCTTGTAAAAGCATCGAGATAGCCGAAATACGTTTCATCGAAACTATATTGTTCAACCATTTTAAATAAATCAATCGCTGTTTTTTTTGCAGCTTCGTTTTTGCTGGCGGTATAATAGGCACTGCATCCATAGATGGCAAATGCCAGCGCATAAATTTGCT
>JANPNY010000621.1:0-2993 GCA_031427745.1 Chitinophagaceae bacterium
CGTGTCGGGCATCCATTGGCACAAAAAGTGATTGCCCGGTGTAAGGAAGAAAACCTTACCCTGAAAGAATTGGCATTTAATCTTTCAAATGCTGATAAAAAGATTTCCATTCTGGAAAACTTAAAAGATAAACAAGGATGGTTACAGGTAAAGCAGGTCTCTATTTCAAGTTTTGAAATGGAAGACCATATTATTTTTGCTGCTATTGATGATGAAGATAATATTTTGCAACCCGACCAATGCCAACGCTTATTTTCTTTAGCTGCTGAAACGGCTCCAACTCCTCTCTCCTTAGGAGAGGGGCTGGGGGTTAGGTTAAATGAGATTTATCACTCCCAGCAGGTTACCATCAGTGAGGAAAATGTAAAACGTAATCATTCTTTCTTTGATGAAGAAGTTGATAAATTAGAAAAGTGGAGCGAAGATGTTCGTAACAGCATTAAGTTTGAAATAAAAGATCTGGATAAAGAAATAAAGAGCCGGAAAACAGAAGCAAGAAAAATGCTCAATTTAGAATTGAAAGTAAAAGAGCAACGTATTATTAAAGACCTTGAAAAAAAGTTAGCGGAAAAGCGATATAACCAGTACAAGAATGAAGATGATATTGAATACAAAAAAGATAATTTGCTCGATGAAATTGAAAAACGTTTGAAACAAAAAACAACAGAACAAATATTATTCACCATTCGCTGGAAAGTAATTTAATATGGATAATAACGAACTTATTGCTCTTATTGATGAACTTAGAGCTTTACCTAAAGAAACAGAATGGGTAGAGTTTAAAGCCAGCACCATTAAGCCAAATGAAAAATTGGGCGACTATATTTCCGGTCTTTCTAATGCTGCTTGTATAAAAAATCAATCTTTTGCATATTTGGTTTTAGGTATAGATAATACCACCCATCAAGTAATTGGCTCACAATATAGTTTTGCAACTCAAAAGCAAGGTAATGAAGAATTAGAATTTTGGGTTAGGCGTTTCCTCACACCATCTATTCGTTTTCAGTATTTTACTTGCCAATATACAGCCACACTTACAATAGAAGTTTTCAAAATTCCTACTGCCGTTGGCGAACCAACAAATTTTCAAGGCAAACCATCTATTCGTATTGGCACATCGCTAACCGCATTAAAAGAGTATCCACTTTATGCCAAAGCAATATATAATTCGCAGGAAGATTGGTCAGCTAAAATCATCAATAATGCCACAATAAATGACCTTGACACAAATGCAATAAGTATAGCAAAAGAAAAGTATAAAGAAAAGCAAGAAGGCAAGCCCTTTTATAACGAAATAGATGCTTGGGATACTACTGTTTTTTTAGACAAAGCAAAAATTACTATTGATGGAAAAATTACCACCACGGCAATTATTCTTTTGGGCAAGCCACAGTCTGTTCATTTTTTATCCCCATCTGTAGCACAAATAACTTGGAAATTAGATACCGAAGAAAAAGCCTATGAACATTTTGAAATACCACTTTTTACATCGGTAAATGATGTACTAAAACGTATTCGCAATGTTAAATACAAGTTTTTTCCCAATAACCAGCTCATTGCCACAGAGGTTTTAAAATACGACCCAGAAGTAATATTGGAAGCATTAAACAATTGTATTGCCCACCAAGATTATAGTGGCTATTCACGAATTATTTTAACCGAGCAAACAGGTAAATTAATTTTTTCTAATACAGGTGCTTTTTTTGAAGGCAAGGCAGAAGACTATACTTTGGGCGATAAAACACCAAAAAAATATCGCAACCGATGGCTTGCAGATGCAATGGTAAATTTGAATATGATTGACAGTATGGGCTATGGTATTCATAAAATGTTTAAAAGCCAAAAACAACGTTTTTTCCCATTACCCGATTATTCAAAATCTTCATCCAACGAAGTAGTCTTAGAAATTTATGGTCATTCTATTAACGAAAACTATGCTAAAGTACTTATTGAACTTAAAGACAATTTAACCCTAACAGAAGTTATTCTTTTAGATAAAGTACAAAAAGCACAACACATTACAGAAGATAGTGCTAAACTACTAAAAAAGAAAAGGCTTATTGAGGGGCGTAAACCGCATTATTATATAGCGGCACATATTGCCGAAGCCACTAACCAAAAAGCTGAATATACCCGAAATAAAGGGTTAGACAAAGAAGTGCTAATGTCTTTCATTTTAAAGCATATCGAAAATCATAAGTTTGCTACAAGAGAAGAAATTGATAAGCTTTTGCTAGACAAATTACCAGATTATATGGATGAAAAACAACGCAAAAAGAGAATTGATAATATGTTGCAAGTTTTAAAGAAAGACAAAATTGTAAACGTAGGTAGCCGAACTGCTTCTAAGTGGATATTGGATTTAGGAAAGATTAGGAAAGATTAGGAAAGAATTTAGGAAAGAATTTAGGGATAAAATAATAAAATACATTGATAACAAAGGGTTTACGCTTTACTAAATGAAAGTAAATTAAGGGAAAGTTAGGAAAGAATTAGGGAAAGTTTTGGGGAAACATCCTGAAAAGCATAACAAAAAAAGAGCATAAAACAATGAAAAACAACAGATATAAGTTTGTCTAAACAAAGTTAAAATATTATTAGTTAGACAAAAATTAGACAAACTTTCTAATTATAATAAATAACAAACAATCAAAGAAAAAAGGATTAACCGAAAACTAATCACACTAATCTTTTAATCATAAAAATCATAGTGCAGACAATAATATAACAATGGCATAGCAATTACAAAAATTAGAACTCACTTGGATAGGCAAGGGCAAAGACCCTCAACTTGAACCCCGTATTTTAATAGAAGATACAAGCAAAAGTTTTGGCGATACCAAAACAGAAAACATGCTGATACATGGTGATAATCTTCTTGCATTAAGAGCATTGGAACAAAATTTCACAAATAAAATCAAGTGCATTTACATTGACCCACCTTACAACACAGGCAGTGCCTTTGAGCATTATGATGATGGCATAGAACATTC
>JANPNY010000622.1:0-3658 GCA_031427745.1 Chitinophagaceae bacterium
GAAGGAACTGATACCAATTAGAAAAGGAAGGACTTTCGAACGGGTAAGAAAAAACCCGCAGTCAAAAAGTAAGTATAAAACGTTTACAAACTTTAAACCAGCGTACTAATTCCTTAACTTAATGACATTGCCCGCCGGGACAGTAGATGGTGGCTGGATTGCCGGGTAATTTAAATTACTCCAAAAATTCAGTTGACCTTAAATAACTATCCATTAATAATAAATATTTCTTTGTTGCTGAGAGGGTGTTTATTTTTTCCAAATTATCAGTTGCAGTTTTTGCTCTCAGGCTATTGACTTTTGCCCGGATATTTGCCCGGTAACTTTTGAAATAAATAAACAGATTGTAATCTTCTTTGGTTTGCATAGCAGGGAAAAACTGGTTATAATAATCAATAAATAAATCTGACAAATCCTGCCGTTCAAATGCATCCAGATCCATACAAAGGAATGCAACTTCATTCAATACATCAATTTGCCTGAAATCATCATTGAATTCTATACAATCAAATGGCACAGGTTCGGGCAATAAGAAAATATTACGGGAATGTAAATCCCCATGGCAATCCCGGATGAACCGGGCATCAAGCCTGTCTTCCAACAATTTTTTATTCTTATGTAAAAATGAATCCGAAGTGTCTATTGCATGACTGATGATGTTGCAGTATTTCATGTCAAGGTGTTTGGACAAAAATTGTTTTTCGGATTCCAGGTCATTGAATTTTTCCTGAATATTTATTGAATCTTTATTATAAATAATGTCTGTGTTTTTATGAAAGAAAGCTATTTTCTCTGCTATATTTTTTATGTCGTTTTTGCTTACTTTATTTTTTATTAAAAGTTGATCCATCTGCTTTTCCCTGTCCAACTTATGCATTCTTACAGCATATTCTATAATTGTACCTGCTTTTCCACCCATTATATAATTATCCTCCCACTCACAAACAGGCAGCACATCAAGGTAAATGTTTTTTGTAAGTCGTTTATTTAATTCTATTTCCCTTTTGCAAAAATGCTTACGCATTTCCAGCGTTGAAAAATCAAGAAAAGAATAATGAACCGTTTTTTTGATTTTATATACAAATGGGTCGCTTACAATCACCCAGGATATATGGGTTTCTATTAACTCCCGTTTGCTGGCTTTTTCCGGAAATATCCCTTTGTTAAGAAGTTTATTGATTTGTTCTTTTGTCATCTTTCTTTTTCAGATAATTAACAGCCTTATGAAGATTTTTTCCTGCTTCTTTATCGGTTGACTTTAATAATAAATGGGGTTCTTTCAACGGCTCATTGTGTTGTTTAACTAATTGATATACTTCAAAATCAGCTTCGCTGTATTGCCTTTCTTTTTTTAATCGTTCCCTAATTATATTTTCATCGGCCTGTACTTCAATAAAATGAATGCCGTCTTTATCTTTCATTTCGTCAACAAATATTTTTCTGGTTTCATTTTTCTGGAAAGTTGCATCTAAAACAATATCGCTGTTTTGTTGAACAGCTTCTTTCATTTTAGCCAGCATTTCATTATACACCGCTTTTTTCTCCTGATCTGAATAAGTTCTTTGTTTAAACATTTCTTTCCTTATCCGATCACTGTTTACATAATCAGCTCCTATCCTACTTGCAAGTCTTGAGGCAAAATAACTTTTGCCCGAACCCGGCAGACCGAAAACTATAATAACCATAATAAATCTATTTCAATTTCAAGGAATAAATTAAACTACCTGGCCTCATTTAAAAATGATTTCCGGCAATAAAGTATATGATTCCCATTACTACAGCAGCTATGGCAAATTCCAATAATTCAGTTTGTTAAAAATTAAAATCAACCTTCAACTTCTGTACCGTCGGGGTTTTCGCCAGCATAACTCCTCAATTAGTAAACTCTTTATGGCGAAAACCCGACGTGTAATACTGTCATTGCATGAAGATATAAAACTATTGAGGTTGGGTGTATGATTGTGCTGGCACTTTTATACGGTGGGTGCCGCCAGGGCAGACGCATTAAAAACCAATTTCGGACAAAAAAAGCATGTTCTTAATCCCGAAGGGCATTAAGAAATAAATTGGCTTAACTTAATCACATTGTCAATAGAGGTGACATTAAAAAGTAAGTTGGCTAAACTTAATGACATTGCCAACCGGGACTGAATATTTTCTGTCTTAAAGGACCAGCTGCTTTTTGAAGGTTGTATTTTAATGATGGATCCATGTGATAACACAATAAAAGCTGAATAAAGATATATAGCTGAAAGGCTGGCGGATAGCAGCGGATACCCCGCTGAAGCCCGTGCGTGGGTCTTGTGGCGGAGTAGCAGCGAATAGCCGCAACCAAGGCTCATTTATTTAATTAGCCGAACGCCCCAAAAGAACTCACTGTATACTGCATTTTCTACCATTCCGGGTCAGGAAAAATTAGCTGCCGCCAATGGCTGTTTCAAAAAAATGCTAAATAACCACAAACTATAATCTGCAAAGCACAAACTAATTATATTTGCTGCCTTAATAACCTATTACTATATGAATTATAAACGGATCAACAACATTACCGGATGGATCGTTTGCATCGTTGCATGCACCGTGTACATTATGACAATGGAAGCTACGGGCAGTCTTTGGGATTGCGGTGAGTTTGCATCAAGCGCTTATAAACTGCAAATTCCACATCCGCCGGGAGCTCCGCTTTTTGTATTAATTGGCCGGTTATTTATGATACCGTTTGACCCTAAACATGCTGCTACAGGCGTAAACCTGATGAGTGCATTGAGCAGTGGTTTCACCATTTTATTTTTGTTTTGGAGTATTACGCATTTTGCTAAAAGGATTGCCTTAAAAACCAATGGAGTTGTAACGGGCGAACAAACTTTCGGTATTATGGCTGCCGGTGTTGTGGGCGCTTTGGCGTACTGTTTTTCTGATTCCTTCTGGTACAGTGCAGTAGAGGGCGAGGTATATGCTTTGTCTTCTTTTTTTACAGCCATCGTTTTTTGGGCCATGTTAAAATGGGAAGATGCCGTTACAGAAGAAGAAAAGCTGGGCATCAAAGGACATTTTACCAGTGCAGACAGATGGCTGATCCTGATATTTTATTTGATGGGTCTTTCTATTGGGGTGCATTTATTAAACTTGCTTACCATCCCTTCGATCGTGATGCTTTATTATTTTAAGCGTCATAAAATAACCACCAGGGGTACCCTGTTAGCTTTTATTATCGGTTGTGTAATTACTGGGCTGGTGCAAAAATTAGTGATACAATATTCTATTAAAGGTGCCGGTGCTTTTGATGTTGTTTTTGTAAATGATTTTGGGTTGCCCTTCTTTACCGGTTTTGCATTCTTCTTTGTGCTGATAGCAGCACTATATGGTTTGGATTGCGTATTGCCAACAGGAACAACTGGAATTTTTTAAAGCTGGGGCTTTGGGCAACCAGTTTTATGATGTTAGGATATTCATCTTACTTAACCACCCTGTTGCGTTCTAATGCAGATCCTTCTGTAGATATGTACAACGTAGATAACCCGGTAAGTTTAGTTGGGTATCTAAGCCGTGAACAGTATGGCGACTGGCCAATTATGTATGGCCAGGATTTTACTGCACAGCCTGAGGATACTAAAATAACGGAAACCTACGTCAAGAGTAATGGTAAATACGAAAAGAA
>JANPNY010000623.1:0-2613 GCA_031427745.1 Chitinophagaceae bacterium
GCGCTCAATTGCAAAGAACGGATGGCAGTAACATTACTTTTACTTTTGAATGGAAAACTGAAAAAGGTAAGCCCGTTTGGTACATACGCAATGCAGCAGAAAGAATTAAGGTAACCAATATTTCATTTGTCGGAGATTCACTTTTAGTGCAGATGCCGGTATTTGAATCTCAATTCAGGTTAAAAAAATCCGGTAATAAATTATCCGGTGTTTGGATTAAAAACGGCGCTGTAAAAACGCAGGTTATCCCCTTTAGTGCATCGTATGGAGGAAAAAGATTTATTGCCACTACAGTAGCAGATAAAAATATTTCCGGCCGCTGGGCAGCATCGTATCCCAACAGTGCAAGTGATAAAATATCTGTAGCAGAATTTAAACAGACTGGCAACAAACTAACAGGAACTTTTTTGAATGCAACAGGCGATTACCGTTACCTCGAAGGCATTGCAACAAAAGACTCTTTGTTTTTATCCTGCTTTGATGGCGGGCATGCATTTTTATTTACAGCAAAAATTGAAAACGATCAAACTATTACAAATGGCATGTTTTATTCTGGTGGAACCCATAAGGAAAACTGGAATGCTGTAAAAGATGCAGGAGCAAAAGTACCCAAGGAGTCGGTAGAAATGTTTGTGAAACCGGGCGAAGAAAACCTGCATTTTACTTTTAATAATTTAGAAGGCAAGCCTGTTTCTATCAGCGATGAACGTTTTAAAAACAAAGTGGTAGTGGTACAATTAATGGGCAGCTGGTGCCCCAATTGTATGGATGAAACTGCTTTCCTCAGTGAGTATTACAACAAAAACAAACAAAGAGGAATTGAGGTAATTGCACTGGCCTATGAATACAGCACCAACCTCGAAAGAAGTACAAAAAGCCTGCAAAAATTTCAGAACAGGTACAACATTCAATATACCATTTTAAATACCGGTGTTACTGTTGGCGATTCGTTCCGCACCGAAAAAACATTGCCGGAGTTAACCCAGATAAAATTTTTCCCATCCTCTGTAATTCTCGACAAAAAAGGGAAAATAAGAAAATTAGATACCGGCTTTAATGGCCCCGGAACCGGCGAGCATTACCTTATATATAAAAAGGAATTTGAAGAATTAATTGATAAACTATTGCTTGAAAAATAACCGGAGTGTTGGCTTGCAGCCTCAAGAAAAGTTTACATTTTTTTATTCTAAATACAAAAGGCCACCCTTAGTACAGATGGCCTTTTGTATTAAATTATTTTTTTGCAGGTTGTTATTTAATCTCCCGCTGCATTGGGTTTACGCTGCCTGTGGCACCGCCTCGTCCACGGCCGCCCCTCGATTTAAATAATTGAAACTTGCTGGCTGTTTCAACAGCCGGCCAAACATTGTTACTCTCATTGATGTCGGCAGTTTCTCTCATCGGATCAAGCTTTATGGACGCTACTTCTTTATCCTTCAAAAATGCTTTTACAACTTTATTTTCATTCTTGCGCCAAATTTGCACTGGTATTCTTTCCACCTCTTTACTGCCATCTTTGTAGGTCCATTCAATGATGATGGGCATTACCAGGCCACCCTTGTTACTAAAGGTAAGTTCATACATATTTTTATTTCCGGCAATGGTAGTTTTTTCTGCATTCGTGAAGGTATCAATGACTGCTTCCGGCATTGGAACCTCTGCTGTAGCGGCATCTATTTTTACCAGGTCTCTATCGTATCTCCAATAAAAATCTCTCAGGCTTGTGTCGGCATCTGTTGCAAAAACAATTTTACTATCTTCCCTGTTGCGAATTTTAGACACGTCATCAAATGAATTCAAAATAGGTTTACCAGGCGTTTGTTTCATTGTTTTTGGAGTAAAAGGAATGTTGCTGCCTTCCAGGGTAAGGTTAGCCCATTTTACGGTATCCAGCGAAATATCGCAAGGGTCTGTATTATAAAACCATCCTCTCCAAAACCAATCTAAATCCTCGCCACTGGCGTCTTCCATGGTTCTAAACAAATCTGCCGGTGTTGGATGTTTAAATGCCCAGCGCCTTGCATATTCTTTAAAAGCATAATCAAACAAATCTCTGCCCATCAAGGTTTCTCTTAACATATTTAATCCTGTAGATGGTTTGCTGTAAGCGTTGGGTCCAAATTGAATAATATTTTCGCTGTTTGTCATAATCGGTTCAAGCTGATCTTTTGGCAACTTCATATAATCAACAATTTTATAGGCAGGCCCTTTGCTTACCGGAAATTTATTGTCCCATAATTCTTCCGTCAAATATTCAACAAAAGAGTTTAGTCCTTCATCCATCCAGGTCCATTGTCTTTCATCGCTGTTGATAATCATTGGGAAAAAGTTGTGGCCCACTTCATGAATAATTACACCCAGCATACCAATTTTAGTTCCCTCGCTGTAAGTGCCATCCTTTTCGGTACGGCCGTAGTTAAAGCAAATCATTGGGTATTCCATTCCATTGGCAGCTTCCAAACTTTGTGCTACCGGGTAGGGATAAGGAATGGTAAACTTTGAGTAGGTTTTTATTGTATGAGCTACCGCCTTGGTGCTATACCTGCGGTACAGGTTGTAAGCCTCTTTACCATAAGCGCTCATGCACATTACTTTTTTACCTTCTACCTTAAT
>JANPNY010000624.1:0-12622 GCA_031427745.1 Chitinophagaceae bacterium
TTAAGCCAGACTGGACAAAATTTATAGAAGAGCACCATCTGGGTGAATGGACACATGTGTATCAAACCAAAGAAATGGAAGCGGCAGACAATGCAGCACAAAAGGCCAGCTACCGGCAGTTATACGATGTTACTATGACGCCAACACTTTTTTTATTAGACAAGGATAAAAACATTATTGGAAAAAAACTTACCTGGCAACAATTGGATGAATTATTGCAGGTAAAATGGAAATCTTCAAAATAAACAAACCAAACTAAACTGTGATAAAACATTTCATTTTGTTGCTGGTAATTATTACTGCCGCTACACAAACCTTTGGCCAAACCTTGTTTACCTATGGCAGCAGCAAGGTAAGTAAAACAGAATTTTTAAAGGCTTACAACAAAAACAAAACACCGGTTGCAAATAAAGAAAAGGCCTTGAGGGAATACCTCGATCTGTATACAAAGTTTAAACTAAAAGTGCAGGCTGCCAAAGAAGTAAAGCTGGATACCCTGGAGCAGATGAAATATGATTTACAAAACTTTCGCAGCCAGGTAGAAGAATCTTACCTGCAGGATGACAAAGCCATTGAAGCTTTATTGGATGAATCCATACAAAGGAGTCAAAAAGACATTCACTTGTTACATTTTTCTGTAGCTATCAACAATAAAATGGCTGCATCCGATACGGTAAAAGCTCATAAAGCAATTGAAGAAGTAAGAGCGGATTTATTAAAAGGGAAAACCAATTATGATGAAATAGTATCCGAAGTAAGCAGCGAAATAATGCCGGTAAAAGGTACGGATGTAGGCTATGTTACCGTGTTGACGTTGCCCTATGAAATGGAAACCTTGATTTACGGACTAAAGCCCGGTGATGTCAGCATGGTATACCGCACTAAAAGTGCTTTGCATGTGTTTAAAAATGCGGATGAAAGACCCTCTGCAGGTAAATGGAAAATTGCACAGATATTGTTTGCCATCCCACCGGATGTATCGCAGGAAGAGTTAAAAGTAATTGAAAAACGAGCCGACTCAGTATATGGCCTGTTACAGGCTGGTGCAGACTTTGCAGCAACGGCCAAAGAGTTTAGCGAGGACAGGCTCACTTATTTAAATGGCGGTGAAATGGCTGAATTTGGTACCGGAAAATTTGACCTTCCTTTTGAAACAGCTGTTTTTTCCCTACAGAAAAATGGCGATATCAGCAAGCCGATTTTTACAGGGTATGGCTACCATATTGTAAAGCGATTACAACAGCAACCAACGCCTGCAGATAAATTAGATGAGAATTTTACAGCCAATTTAAAACAGCTGATTTTGAAGGATTCGAGGATTAATGCATCAAAGGCCAGTTTCACCAAAACCTTACTTGCTAAAACCGGGTATAAGCGAAATGCCGCAGTTAAAGACGCCCTTTTATTCAGGTATGCAGACAGCGTAACAGCTACTGGCGTGGCGGGTAGTTATCCTATTAATAAATCAGTTATTTTTTCCTTTACAAAACAATCGGTAACCGGCAGGGATTGGCTGAATTTCGTAAAGGATTACAAACTAAACCAGGATGTGTATAAAGGAGAAAACAACAGTGAGTTGCTGGATAAATACATCCATACAACTACTATAGAATATTACCGCAAGCACCTGGAAGAATACAATGAAGAATTTAAATACCAGCTGCAGGAATTTAAAGAAGGCAATATGTTATTCGAAATTATGGAACGCAATGTATGGACCAAAGCATCTAATGATTCAGTTGGATTAAAAAAGTATTACGAAAGCAATAAAGCCAAATATCAATGGGCAGAAAGTGCCACTGTTTATTTATTTAATTGCAGCAATAGTAAAGCCGCTGATGAGGCTGCACAAGCCTTAAAAAATGGTAAAAACTGGAAACAAATTGCAGAGGAAAGTGATGCAACCATTCAATCAGATTCGGGTAGGTACGAACTGTCGCAACTGCAATTGCCAGCGGGTACCACGGTGAATGAAGGATTAATTTCAACCCCTGTTGTTAACAGCGGCGACAATACAGCCAGCTTTGTACAAATACTAAAATTATATCCTGCTAACCTTCAAAGAAATTTTGAAGAAGCAAGAGGACTGGTGATAAATGACTATCAGAATTTTTTAGAAGAAAAGTGGGTAGCCTTATTAAAAAAGAAGTACCCGGTAAAAGTAAATAATGCAGTTTTTGAATCAATACTAAAATAAATTACTACTGCTGTCTATTACTTATTTGCAGTTTAGCAGGGCAACTAAACTCTTATATCCACTAAATTTAGCTGCGCTATAAATTATGCTGCGGTCTTATTTCTAAACGACTAATTTAAGAATATCAACACAATGAAACATTCATTGATATACTGCTACGATGCTTACTGCGGCTGGTGCTACGGGTTTAGTCCGGTAATAAAAAAAATAGCAGCCCATTTTGCCACCCAGCTGGATACCGAGGTACTAAGTGGCGGGATGCTGATTGATGAAGCAGTACAACCCATTGAGAAAATGGCGCACTATATTGAGGGGGCTTATAAAAATGTAGAGGAACTTACCGGGATAAAATTTGGTGATGATTACCTGTGGCATATTAAAAACCCACAATTGAGCGATTGGGAAATGAACTCCGAAAAGCCTGCTGTTGCCCTATGCGTTTTTAAAGAATATTATCCCGAACGCCAGGTGGAATTTGCTGCAGATCTGCAATATGCCTTACACTTTGAAGGCAGGGATTTATGTGATGATGAAGCCTACAGGCACCTACTGGAGAAATACAGTATTAATGAAGAAGCTTTTTTCAGCAAGTTAAAAAGTGAAGAATATCTCGACCAGGCAAAGTATGAATTCAGCTTGTGTAAACAATTACAGGTAACAGGTTTTCCTGCCGTTATGTTTCAGGAAAATGACAGCAAATTTCATTTATTGGCCAGGGGATATACCGACTTTGAAACCTTGAGCGAACGCATTAACCGGGTAATAAAAGATATTGCCTGATCAGTAATTATTTATTTTAAAAATTACATGAATGATACTAACCATTACGCTCAATCCCTGCATTGACAAAAGCACAAGGCTAAATCACCTGGAGCCAGAGAGTAAGTTACGCTGCACGGAAGTAGTCAACGAGCCGGGAGGTGGTGGCATCAATGTAAGTAAAGCATTACAAAAATTAGGAGCAGATTCTCTGGCATTATTTCCGGCCGGTGGTCACAATGGAAATATGCTTTGTTCCCTGCTCGATGAACATAGCATTAAGTATCATGGAGTAGATACAAAAGTAGAAACAAGAGAGAACTGGATAGTACTTGAAACAGAGAAAAACAATCAATATCGCTTTACTTTTCCTGGCAGGCAAGTGCAGGAATCTTCCATTAAGACATTGATAGATCAAATCAGCAACTTCAGCCCTTCTATTGTGGTAGCAAGTGGTAGTTTGCCGCCGGGTTTGCCCGATCATTTTTACGGGCTGATAGTAAAAACGGCTAAGGCTGTGGGTGCCAGGTGCATTGTAGATACCAGCGGTCCTGCACTGGCTGCATTAAAAGGTAAAGGAGCATACCTGATAAAGCCCAACAGCAGTGAGTTGTCAAATTTGCTAAATGTGCCGTCTCTTAAAATGAGCGAAATAGATGATGCAGCACAACAGATTATCAGGGATGGATATGCAGAAATTGTAGTGGTAAGTATGGGTGCCGAAGGCGCCTGGCTAATTACAAAAGATGAAAAGCATTTTGCTGCTGCGCCTGCAGTAAAAAAAAGAAGTACGGTAGGAGCAGGAGACAGTATGGTGGCGGGTATTACGTTTATGCTGCAACAGCATCGCCCCTTACCCGAAGCTATTGCTTTTGGTGTAGCCTGTGGCAGTGCAGCCACCATGAATGAGGGCACCCAGCTGTTTAAAAGGGAAGATGCTGAATATTTATATCAACAGATTTTGAAGCATTAAAGCTGGTTATCTTTTATTAATTTTTTCACTATTGTCCGACTAAAAAAAGTTGAATTTATTAATACTCTTTGTGGTCGCAGGTTCTAAGCCCCCTCTGCCTTTGGAGAGGGGGTTGGGGGGTGAGGTCAGGCTAAGTAAGTGTTTGAAAGAATTTGTCGAACAACAATGTAATTTTCTATAAGAAATAATAAAGAGAGCATTCTGAGATCAATGTCCTTTAATAGGACATTGATCTCAGAAAAAGTGTTCAATAAAAGAAGTACCCTTATCAGATTACTACGCCTTACCCTTAATTATCAGCACCACTATTATATTCCAATCTTCATCTCATTCCATAAAAAAATATTTTTTGCTTATCCAAATCTTTTTATAACTTTGGATAGTTGCATAAACAACTATATGCCAAACAACCAATTTAAAAAAGGGGAACTTTACAGTTTTATTACAGGCAAAGCAAGCACCGCTATTGCAAGGCGATTGCAGAAGAATTTTAAATCTGCCAATATCGATATCACCATCGAACAATGGAGTGTTTTGTACCATTTATGGAAACAGGATGGATTAAATCAGCAGCAATTATGCGAAGCTACTTTTAGGGACAAGCCCAGTATAACAAGACTGGTAGACAATCTCGAAAAATTAGGTTTGGTGAAAAGAGTATCAAGCAAAGAAGACAGGCGCATCAATAAAATATATCTTACCAAAGAAGCAACAGCACTGCAGGAACAAACGATGGAACTTGCCAACCAAACATTGAACGAAGCATTGGCCGGTGTAAGTAACGGACAAGTAGAAATAGCCAAGGAAGTACTACAGATGGTATATGATAACTTAGCCCCCTAAATCTCCCAAAGGGTGAGTTGAGGGCAGGAGAAGGATATTGCTAAGTGTTTTCTAAGTAAAGTCGTTTATAAATTTTTCTACATACTCAACTTCCATTTTGTATAAAATGGAAACAAAAAAAATGATTTTCAAATGAATACAACAACAACTACAGCTAGTCAATCACTAAAAGGTGGTGAATGGTTAATTAAAGAAAGCAACGCAGCCGACACATTTACTCCCGAAGATTTTAACGAGGAGCAAATAATGGTGAAGGAAATGTGTCTCCAGTTTTTGACTGCAGAGATTCATCCCATAGTGGATAGAATTGATAAACTGGAACCGGGCCTGATGCCATCGCTGATGGTTAAAGCGGGCGAACAGGGTTTATTAGGAGCATCCATTCCTGAAGCATTCGGTGGCTTGGGAAAAGATTTTATTACCTCTACTTTGGTGAATGAAGGCCTGGGTGGCGGCTATTCTTTTAGCGTAGCAATTGCCGCACACACGGGTATTGGTACACTACCCATTTTGTATTTTGGTACAGAAGAACAAAAACAACAATACATTCCCAAACTGGCGAGCGGCGAGTGGAAAGGAGCCTATGGTTTAACAGAACCTAACAGCGGTAGTGATGCGCTGAGTGCCAAAACCACGGCTGTGCTTTCTGCAGATGGGAAACACTATTTATTGAACGGACAAAAATGCTGGATCACCAATGGTGGCTTTGCTGATGTGTACACCGTTTTTGCCAAAATTGATGGCGATAAATTTTCTGCATTTATTATTGAGCGTGGCTTTGAAGGATTCACAAGAGGGCCGGAAGAACATAAGATGGGGATCAAAGGATCTTCCACTGTACAACTGTATTTCCAGGATTGTACAGTGCCGGTAGAAAACTTGTTGGGCGAAGTAGGAAAGGGCCATATCATTGCCTTCAATATTTTAAATATTGGTAGGCTTAAATTATGTGCTGCTGCATTGGGTGGTGCAAAAATGGCGTTGAATGGTACCATCGAATATGCAAAAACAAGAGAACAATTTAAAACCGCCATTGCCAATTTTGGTGCTATCAAATACAAACTTGCAGAAAGTGCCATCCGCATATTTTCCTGCGAAAGTGCTCTCTACCGTACCGCCAAATGGATTGATAATAAAGAGCTGGAGATGGCTGCCGATGGCAAACCATTTAACGAAGCCTTGCTGGGTGCCGCAGAAGAATATGCAGTAGAATGTGCCATGCTAAAAGTGAGTGGCAGCGAAGTGTTGGATTATGTGGTAGATGAAGGCGTACAGGTGTTTGGTGGCAATGGTTTTAGTGATGAATACATGATTAGCCGTGCCTACAGGGATAGCCGCATCAATCGTATTTACGAAGGCACCAACGAGATAAACCGCCTGCTAACCGTAGATATGATCTTAAAAAGAGCCATGAAAGGAAAGCTTGATCTGATGGGGCCTGCAATGGCTGTTTCCAAAGAGTTGATGAGCATTCCGGAGTTTGGTAATGAGGATGAAACTGCCTTTGCCGCAGAGAAAAAAACGATCCTGAACATGAAGAAAAGTATTTTGATGGTGGCTGGTGCTGCTGTACAAAAACTGATGATGAAGCTGAATGATGAGCAGGAAATTCTGATGAACATTGCTGATATGTCTATTGAAACCTACAATGCAGAAAGCACTTTATTAAGGGTGATAAAAATGACTGAAAAAAATGGCGAAGCTGCCAGCAGGTTGCAAACAGATATGATGCGTTGCAATTTGAATGATGCGGTAGATAAAATAAACAAAGCCGGCAAAGAAGCCATCAATGCATTTGCCGAAGGCGATGAATTACGCATGATGCTGCTTGGCTTAAAGCGCTTTACAAAAGCCACTCCATTCAACAGCAAAGATGCAAGAAGAAGGGTAGCAAATAAGTTGATTGCAGAAAATAAGTATTGCTGGTAATGGATATTTTTTTTGAGCCGGGCTTTTAAATATCTATATGGCTTCATTGGCGTCGCACTCTTGTACAGTATAACTTTATTGGGCTTTTATCACAAAATTTGAATAAACAAAGTCTCTAAATTGTATATAAGCTGCAAAATAATTCAGAAAAATTAATTGCACAAAAACCATCCATTAGCCACGGATGGTTTTGTGTTTTTATCTACTTCACAATGTGCTACCTTTCAGTTATGAAAATTAATTTGACTGGTATATTTTTACTACTATCTGTATTCCGTCTTCTATTGCATTATTGGCGTTAAGCAACAGGTCGGAGACCTATGTGAAACGGTTGGAGCTCTTTGTAAGAAAAAGAGAATAATACATTACCATCTGCAAACCAAAGCAAGGGAAGGAAAAGCACCGGAAGCAGCAAAAAAAAGAGATCTAATAAATCACTATTACTGAGCCTTTACGGGTAAAGGTAGTACCATTACAAAGCATCTCAACAAAGTACACGTAGTTGCCGGCAGCTACTTTTTCGCCGCGGTAAGTACCGTCCCATGCAGCGCTGTTATCATCCAGCTTGAAATGCTGTTTTTGGAAGATTACCTGGCCGTAACGGTTATACACTGTTAAACGAGTGGCAAGCGTTACACCCTGCCCTTTAATCAAAAAGCGGTCGTTTTTCCCATCCTCGTTAGGACTAAAGGCTAACGGAATATAGATGCGGCTTTGGCCGCAAAGCAGGTGAACAGATACGGTGTCGGTAGCTGAGCAACCATTTGCATTGGTTGCCTTAACTGTATAAACAAGCTCCTCATAAGGCTTTAACACAGGTTGCGGACAATTATAACAATCAAGGTATTTAGCTGGTTGCCAATCCCATGCCATTACATCATTACTGTACACCGCATTGATGGTACTGGCCTCTCCGGGCATTACCGTAATGGGTACGCCGGCATCAACAGCAGGTGCAGGAAACACTGTAACTGAAACAGTTGCCGTATCTGAAAAGCACTGAAGAGCATCCCGACCCGTCACCGTAAAGGTGGCTGAGCTTAAAGGCGTTACTGAAGGATTTGCAGTATTAGTATTGCTCAACCCTGCCGTATAGTTAATCCATTGGTAGGTGCTGGCACCACTTGCAGAGAGCGTGATTGTTTTACCGGCACAAATCCCAATGGCTGCAGCTGTTGTTAAAGTAAACGGATGTACCACGCCGACGGTAATTGAATCTGCCTTAACACAACCCGCTGTATTTGTAACCGATACACTGTATACCGTAGCTGCAAGCGGTGAGGCCGTTACTGTGGCACCTGATACTGTATTTAAACCGGCCGCAGGCGACCAGTCATAGTTCACACCACCAGAAGCATTGATCGTTACACCCTGGTTTTCGCAGATAGTTGCAGTAGCAGGCGATAGTTTTATTACAGGTTTTGCATTTACAATAAGCACCTGGCTTACGGTGTCTGAACATACCTCATTGGTGGCCACTAATTTTATCTGCTGGTTACCTGCCGCATTGTAAACTCTTGCCGGTGGATTTTGTACCATGCTTACGCTGCCATCTTCAAATATCCATTTCCACAAAGGCTGCCCCGGTATTTGGCTGGACGCTGTAAAAAGGACAGACGCTCCTTCGCATACCGATTGAGGCCCATTAATTTTTGGTCCCAATCCCTGGAATGCAGTTACAGGGGCCGTAGCTTCTTTTATGCACCCGGCAACAGACTGCACGGTGAGTTTGATAAAATAATTGCCGGTACGGGTATAGTTAAACACCGGTGCCAGCACATTGGCAGTATCGCCTGGTTCTGCCGTTCCAAAATCCCAATGGTAACGAAGATTTTGTGGCGACTGATTGCCGGCAACGCTAACCACCAACGGTGTAAAAAACACTTGCTTTGGCACACATATTTTTTCCGGCACATTGCTAAGAGAAATATACAACGAGTCAATTATAACAGGATCTGGCAAACGAACAGCAGTTGTACAGCCTGCACTGTCTGTTGAAATAAGCCCCGGGTAATAAATGCCAGCCTGCCGGTAAGTATGCATTGAAAAACTGTCTGTACCATGTGAAGTTACACCATCACCAAAATCCCAGCTGTATCCAACAGCCTTGTTGGCATCGGCGGTAAGTGTTATGAGTTTTGAAGTACAAACATGCTTTGGATTTGCCGCTATTGCATTTACTATTCTGCCTATTACAACAGAATCTTTAAAACTGGCAACAAGCCCGTTATTGTTTTTAATCAGCAATGTTACAATATACTTTCCCGGTGATGTATATACATGGGTTGGGTAGTCTGCATTTTCAACAACATTTCCATCTCCAAAATCCCACCGGGTATAATCTGCATTAAGGGAGGTGTTGCGAAAAGAAAACAGCACCGGCGGACAACTGCTGTTTAAAATAGCGGAGGCAGCAAAAGTAAAACCTGCGCTGAAATTATTAATGTGGATTATCTGCAATGCAGTGTCTCTGCAGCCTGTTTCATTATTGGCTGCAATCAACTTTACTGAGTAGTCGCCGTACACTGCAAAAGTATGACTGGTATTATAATCTGTATTGCCTGTGCCATCACCAAACAACCATTTAAATGTGGCATTGGCACTGTTAAACGTATTGGTGCCATTATAAAATTGAATGCTGGTGTTTAAGGGTGCAGTTGTCTGCGAAGCAGTAAAAATAGCCTGAGGGCCATTTACCACCACAGGATGGGCAGTACTGGCACTGGTGGCGGAACAGCCTGCATCATCTGTGACGGTTAGAGTTACATTGTATAGGCCCGGTGCTGTAAAGTTGTGCAGCAAACTTTGGGCTGTGGTGGTAGTAGTGCTGGTGCCATCACCCCAATTCCATTTCCTGCTGATGATTTGGGTATTATAGCTACTTGAAGTATCGGAGAAGCGGACGGGTGTACCATAGCATACGGTATCTGCCGAAACAGTAAATGCAGCATCGGCACCCAACAATTTTATCGGGATAAAATTAGTGGTATCAAAGCAGTCGAAATAGGGAGACCTTAACACCAGTCTTACGGAGTCTTTACCTTTTACAATACCTTTAAAGTTATTGGAAAACGGGTTCACAAAAATCCAGCTGTCATCCCATTGGTACGACAATGTTGAAAAAATCTCCCCGTCATTGTACTCAAAATGATCCTGGTAATGCCAAATCCATATGCCGTCGTAGGGATGCCTTTTAAGGTTACTTAAAGTAAAACTTAATCCCTCGTCTTTGCAAAAGCTGGTTTTGGCTGCTGATAGCACTGGGCTTTGTTTTACAAACACATACACTATTATCGAATCCTGTGTTGTGCAGCCACCGTTAACCACGGAAAGATGAACAAGGTAGCGCCCGCTGCTGTCGTAATGGTGGTTAAAATACTCCTGATCAGTGCTCAGCGAGTCACGGGTGCCGTCACCAAAATCCCAAATCCATTGTTTGGCATACTTCGAGTTTTGCCTGAAGGTAACTGTTCCCCGGTCTCCAATGCAGGTGTTTTTAGCTTCGGATATTTTTGCGATGGCAGGTGCTACATATACTTTTAACGATGCAGAGTCATAGCACCCGTAAGTACCTTCAAGCAGCTTAACAGTATGATAGCCGGTATCCATAAAATTATATCCAAATAAACTATAGTCTGAACTACCGTAAACACTGTCCACATACCAATAGCCGTAGTAGCTATTGTTTTGCATTTGAAACTGTGCCCTGGAATTTCCGCAAATGGTATCTCCAAAAAGTGACCTGAATCCGGTGGTTGGTCGCTTTAAAATATCAAACACATAGCTGTAGGATGTTCCCTTACAGCCTTTATCCGTGGTATAATGCAGGAAAACAATATTAGCTCCCAGTTTGGTAAACATGTGGCGGGCTACCGAGTCTTTTGATGTAGTACCATCATTGAAATCCCATGTAAAGTCAACGAGTTTTTCGGTGGTTGTGAATGTAAATTGTCTGGCAAGGCTGTCGCACCCTTCCTTATTGTAGTCGTCAGGAAGTGATATAAACACTTCTGGCTGCAATGTGGGCACCACTTTTCCTATGGAGTCCACACAGCCCCTGGCATCAGTTACAAAAAGCGTTACCCACCAAAAGCTTGGCTGGCCAAAAGTATAACTGGCATCTTTACCTGTTGCCTGTGGTTGAATCGGGTAATTATATCTTTCAAAATTCCATTCCGTTTTTACAGCCCCCGTAGTAGTATCATGAAAAGCCACCGTTACCGGGGTAAAACAATAAGTTGGCACATCAACTACAAACCCCTTTGGTTGCAGCAATTCCTTTATAGCAGCAGTTTGGGTAAGGGTTTGGGTACACTGGCCAAACTGGTTGATAAGTTTAATGTCATGATTCCCTGCTGTTTCAGCAGTATAGCGGTATTTGTAATCCCAGTTATCGGCTACCACGGTATCCTTGTTGTCAATCACCCAGGTGTAAGATGATGGCACTGGTGTACTGGTATTGATCAGTTCGGTGGCAGATCTTTTGCAAATGGTAGATGGTAAAGTAAAGTCAGATTTAAAATTAGCCACATTCAGGTAGCCAGAATTGGTTAGGGTATCCCTACAACCCACAGCATTCTGAACCATCAACGACACAGTGTAACTGCCCTTTTTATTAAATACATGTGCAGGGTCTTTTACGGCTGAACTGGCCCCGTCTCCAAAATCCCACGCATAAGTTAGCGGCGCCAGGCCTGTGCTGTGGTTAAGCAATTTTACAGTGTCTGTTTCATAACATAAAAAGGCGTTGGCTGCATCAAATGAAGCAACGGCACCCGGCAACACTTCCAGTATATTATTGATGGTTTTGCTGGCCCTGCAGCCATAGTTGTTGGTTACCACAACAATTACCGATACCTGCTGCGCCTTTGTATAGGTATGATTTACTGCGGCTGTACCGGAACCGCCTGTTTCCCCATCTCCAAAGTCCCAAAAGAAACCAGCAACGCTGCCATCTCCCGGAGTTGCATTTGCGGTGAAATTGACTGCCAGTGGTGCACAGCCTTTACTCAGCGAAGCTGTAAAATCCACTGCAGGATTTTTGTACACAGTGATTATTTTTGTTTTAACAGCAGTTTTCCCCTGGTCGGTAACAGTAAGGGTAATGGTATAGGGTCGCTGATCGTAAAATATGGCACCAGCATCTTGTAGCTGGGATTGGTTGCCGTTATCAAAACTCCATTGATAGATGGCATTTGCAGAATTGCCCGTTGTAGTATTGGTGAACTGAACACTAAGGGGAGCACAGCCGCCTTCCTTATCCACGGTAAAATCTGCCTGTAACTGAGCCTTGCCTGCAAAAACAAAAAACAGCATAGATATTTGCAGCAAAAGCGATTTACGTATATAGCAGCGTATCATACAGTCGATAAAGGTTTCTTCGTTTATCAGGTAAGCATAAAGGTAAGGGTTTGTTCCATAACAGGGAAGCTACAGGCATCTTCAATACAACTATTGCCAGCAATACAAATGCCATTGGATCACTAGCCACCTGTTTCCGGCAATTGAACCTTTCTCCCATTGCCGGGGCTGCTTTGCATTTTAGTGTGGTGCCAATCATGACAGCACGCTTTTGTAAGTTATGCAGACCAGCACCATCGCCCTGCATTTTCTCCTTCATGCTAAATCCAACACCATCATTTGTTAATACAATGTTGATGTTGTTTTGGTGATATATAATGTTGGTGCTGATGTTTGTGAAGCGCTATGCTATTTGATACAAAAGATGCCCGTAGAAGAGCAGCCGATGCATTGACTGCAGAGAATAAATATTGCTGGTAATTGACTTGACAAAATTTAAAAAGGCCATTCGTTCAATAACGAATGGCCTTTTTAAATTTTGCCAAGTCAATTACCAGCAATATTTATTCTCTGCAATCAATGCATTGGCTGCTCTTCTACGGGCATCTTTTGTATCAAAT
>JANPNY010000625.1:0-3359 GCA_031427745.1 Chitinophagaceae bacterium
GGCATCTTCGCATCCGCGATGAATTATTCGACATCCGGGCCGAGAGCGCGGGGCCGGTGCTGGGGGTGCTGGATCGCGGTGCGCTGCCGGCCTTCGGGGTGATGTCGCAGGGGGTGCATGTGGCGCATGGAAAACTGCTTAACATTGATACAACAGCAGCTGCAGCATCCGATGGTGTGTTTAGGGTGCTTACATACAAAGATATCATCGGTGAAAACCAGATAGGTGGTATTATACAAGACGAGCCTTTGTTTGCAGATCACGAGGTACACTTTTGCGGAATGCCCATTGCATTTGTGTTGGCCGAAACCGGCGAGGCAGCAAGGCATGCCCTTAAAAAAATTAGAGTTGAGATTGAACCGCTGCCTGTTATTACCAACCCAAGGGCGGCAGCTGCAAAAGGCGAACTAATTGTTCCTCCACGTACTTTTAAAATGGGTGATAGCAATGCTGCCTTTGCTAACTGCGATTATGTTTTTAACGGATGTTGCGATACCAACGGACAGGAGCATCTGTACATAGAAACCCAGGGTGCTTACGCAGTGCCGATGGAAAATGGAGTGATAAAAGTGTATTCTTCTACACAAGGTCCTACAGCTGTGCAACGGGCAGTAAGCAAAGTAACAGGGCTGCCGATGCACAATATTGAAATTGATGTAACCCGACTTGGGGGTGGGTTTGGTGGCAAAGAAGACCAGGCAAATATATGGGCCGCCATGTGTGCCCTGGCAACCCAAATTACCCGGCGGCCTGTAAAATATTCGCTTAGCAGAATGGAGGATATGCGTATGACTGGCAAGCGTCATCCTTATTCATCCGATTTTAAAATTGGCCTAAGTAAAGAATTAAAGATACTTGCATTTGAAACGACCATTTTCCAAAATGCAGGTGCTGCTGCAGATTTGTCTCCGGCTGTGTTGGAACGTTCTTTGTTTCATTGCACCAATACGTATTTTATTCCAAATGTTACGGCTACTGCTTACAGTTGCCGTACACACCTGCCACCCAATACAGCTTTCAGAGGCTTTGGTGGTCCGCAGGGAATGTTTGTAATAGAAGCAGCTATTGCAAAAGCTGCGGATGAGTTGGGTATAGATGCCTGGCAGATTCAGCAAAAAAACTTATTGCAAAGCGGTGATGAATTACCGTATGGACAAAAAGTGGTTAGCGAAGCAAATGAATGCTGGAATAAGGCTTTTGATTTGTACGATATGGAGGCAATAAAAAAAAATGTACATGATTTTAATACCAAACATTTGTTGCATAAAAAAGGTATATCGGTAATGCCGATTTGTTTTGGTATTTCATTCACCAATACCTTAATGAACCAGGCAAGGGCATTGGTGCATGTGTACACCGATGGAAGTGTGGTGGTGAGTACCGGTGCGGTGGAAATGGGGCAAGGCGTTAATACAAAAATAGCAGAGGTGGTGGCGCAAACTTTTGCCATTAATCCTGCAATGATAAAAGTTAACAGCACCAATACTTATCGTATTGCTAATACTTCACCATCAGCAGCAAGCGCTACTGCCGACTTAAATGGCAAGGCAACTTTGATTGCCTGCACAGCCATAGCTGACAGGCTAAAAAAAATTGCAGCAACAGAGTTAAATGTATCAGTTAACGATATCACACTTAAAGATGAGTGCGTATTTGTAAATGGAACTAAAACAGAACTCGGCTGGAACAAACTGGTACTTGCGGCTTATAACAAACGCATTAGTTTATCCGAGCATGGTCACTATGCCACGCCCGATATTTATTTTGATAAAAAAACAGAAAAAGGACATCCGTTTGCCTACCATGTTTATGGTACTGCCATAACAGAAGTAACAGTAGATTGTCTTAGAGGTATTTATGAAATTGATGCCGTAAAACTGGTGCATGATTTTGGCAGCAGCATGAATCCATTGATAGACCTTGGACAGATAGAAGGTGGACTGGTACAGGGTATTGGGTGGATGACGATGGAGGAGATTGTGTACGATGCCGATGGCAAATTAAAAAGCAACGCACTCTCCACCTACAAAGTGCCGGATATTTATTCAGTACCCAAAGATATTCGCATTGAATTTTTACAAACCCAAAAAGACAACCTCGCCATCTTTAGATCCAAGGCAGTTGGGGAGCCTCCGCTAATGTATGGGATCGGCGCTTTCTTTGCGTTACGAAATGCTATAAAAAATTTTAACAGTGCTGCTAAACCGCTCTTTGATTCACCCATGACACCAGAAAAAATGCTGATGAATTTGTACGGCGATTCAGCTGCTTTTGATGAAATAAATGCAGTACAGGTAAAATCAGATTTGTCGCATCAGTAGCGTAAACTTTACATTCTTAAAACTACCGTTCAACGGTAAATCAGGCATCATTTATAATTTGTAGAAAGCCCGTAAAGGGCTTATTGACAATTAGCAATTTAGTACGGTAACTAAACTGCTAAACCCACTACACCAAACTGCTGTAAAATTTATGGTGTGTACTAATTACTAAACGATTAATAGCATCCAATGCATAAAAACTTGCCAGCATGGCAACTCATATATCAAGGCCTTCAACAAAAAAAGGAGGTAATGTTGTTGTATGTGTTAGAAAGTAAAGGTAGCAGTCCTGGTAGGCAGGGGTTTATGATGGCAGTGAATGAAAATGGACAAATGTGCGGATCATTAGGAGGTGGTATAATGGAATTTAAATTGGTGGAGCTGGCAAAAAAAATGTTAGTATTAAGAGATACCGCCCCCTCACTTCACCGGCAAATTCACGATAAAGAAGCAGCTCAAAATCAAAGTGGCATGATATGCTCCGGCGAACAAACTATCTTTTTATACAAGTTGCTGCAAACTGAATTGCAGGTGGTGGAATCTATTATCCATGCAGTACAGTCCAATCAAAATGGTACCCTGCAATTAACACCGAAGGGCATTTCATTTAGCAAAGAAATGCTTGCTCAAAATTTTTTCCTTAGCAAAACCGGTGATGATTTTTTATTCATTGAGAAGTTAGGCTATAAACAAAACCTGTTTATCATTGGGGGAGGCCATTGTTCATTGGCCCTTGCCCAATTGATGCACACGATGGATTTTTATATCCGGTTGTATGACGACAGAGCAGAACTGAATACAATGGCGCAAAATCATTTTGTACATGAAAAAATAGTATTGGATAATTATGGGCAATTAGAACAATGCATACCCTCGGGACAAAATAATTATGCAGAAACAAAGAACACTGTGCGGTTCGACATGTAGACAAGCCTCTCGGGTGGATAACCAGCCGCATCATAGGGATTTCAACCGTAAACTCGGTCGGCTTTCGCCGCCCATGTACCTGCCACTGAGCCACCCACCGCAAGCAGCCGC
>JANPNY010000626.1:0-13528 GCA_031427745.1 Chitinophagaceae bacterium
CCTTGTTTTTTTAGGTGAGATAGTTTGGTGTACAAGCCTTCGGCATGTTTTATTACAATAGTATTACCCCAGTTTTGCGCACTGTTGTTTTTGCCAATTTCATTGTCATCAATGTGATCCACTATTTCCTGCACAATGCCATCTGCAGGAGCCAGTACCGGCTTGTTGTAGCAATAAAAATGTTCGGCTGCATTACCGGGAGCGGCGTAAGTTTTCATTTCATTATCCAGTAATACAAAGTCAAGTGCTTTGCTCCATTCGCCTTTGTGGGTTATGCTTCCGTCATGGCCCTGGCTCACCATCCATTCGCCCATTACCGGTAGGTACAAGTGATAATAGAGTTTACTCTGCAACCTTTCTTTCCCATTTAAGTAGCGGTATAAATTTTGTTCCGGACTATAATATTGTACCGGCGTTAGCACCAGCTTATGTTGAATCTTTCTTAATTGCAGTATGTACAAAAATAAAATAACCACCAGGCAAAAAGGTAAAGAGAAAACCGGCACGCCTATTTTAAACGTTATGCCGCCAACAGCTATCACCAGTAAAAAAGCGATGGGCACCGTTATAAAAATCCACAAGAAAGACCGCAGGGAGGGGATTAAATAAAAGCCACCTAATGCAAGGGAAACCAGCATAAAATTGGTGCCCATATTGTAATAGGTGATGTCGGTTTGCTGAAAGCCTCCCATGGCGAAACTAAATAATAACGCCACTGTATAGCCAAGTACCATCAATACAAGAGCTATCCTGGAATAAATTAGTAAACCAACCGATAGCATAATACCTGCTGCAATATTTACCTGGAAAAGAATGGCACTCATACTCTTAAAAAAGCCGGCGATATACTCCGGCAATGGCCAGGTTTCTATCTGTTGAATTAAGTTCACCAAAGATTTTCCACCTAACGCATACACTTCGTTAAACCAGTATATATGTCGTTGCGTAAGTCCAATGCCCTCAAAACTTTTGGAAGCAACAATGATAATTCCCGTGCTGATAATAAATGCCAGCGACAATGCAGGCAGCCCTTTTTTATTGAGGGTAGCATTGAGCGCTACCGACAAAAACAAGGTAAGTATTGCACCAATAATTAACAATAAAACAAAGGCAGCACCAAACTCAAAATTAGTACCAAAGCCCAGCCCAAACAATACGACACTGTAAGTAAGCAAACCTTTTTGTACCTGCTCTTTTCCAAAACCAAGGGCCAGTGCTACTATCAGTGCAACAACCAATGCAGCCAATCCGCTTGCTCCTGTAAAAGGCGTGAAAAATGACACCAATAAAATGAGTAAGGCAAATATTTTATTCACAGAAAAAAAGAGCATGCCGTAGCTATTGAGTATGGCCACCGCAAAATATTTAAAGCCATTTGCTGCCGCTCCTTCCACAAAAGGAAAGGAGCGGCGCTTTAAATATTTGCTATGCATTTTTTTCTTCCACATATTCTTTTGTTCTTTAATCAATACCGGCCTCATCCTTCTTTCCCTTCTCCAAAAGAGAAGGGACGGTGCTTTATCTCAAAGCCAAACACTTAATCTTCCACTTTTACTTTTTGTTTTTTACTGTACGATAATAGCCAGCGTTTCTAATTCCAAAAGCTCCTGCCTTGTTCTCCCCTTGGGAGCCAGCGGGGCCGCATTTGTACCTAACCATACGCTAATCAGCAGCGTTCTTGTATTCGCAGGCTCTTGCCTTTAAGCCCCCTTCGGGGGTTTGGGGGCCAGATATTCCGGCATCCGCTCCATTTGTTCGATATACTCCAAAGTTTCTGCGCTTCTTATTAAATGATCCTGCCCTTTTTCATCTATCAGCACCACATTGGGCCGCATTTGTATAAACTGCATCCACTGCGTCATATTGTAAGCTCCCACACGATGCACTACTACATGGTCGCCCCGGTTTAGCAATGGTAGCGTAATGGTTTGCCGTACAATATCAATGTTCATACATAGCGGACCATACAGCACCGTGTCTTCTGTATGATGTGTAAAATCCTGGGCCGGACTAATTTTATGCTCGTACCAAAAGGAGGTGAACAAAATATTTACACCAAAATCCATGATGGTAGCCCGGCGTCCGTCGCTCAATCTTTTGTTGGCCAAAACAGAGCCCAGCAGGTAACCAGCTTCATCAATTAACGCCCGCCCTGTTTCTAAAATCAGCAACGGAAACTCGGCTGTTGTAAAACCATAATTTAATAAAGCACCGGTGATTGCTTCTGCAAATTCATCCACAGACGGGATGGTGTCTTTAGCCGGCAGATAAGCCCCACGCAAATCGTTGGCAGTAGGAAACCCGCCGCCCATATCGATGTATTGAATAACGGTGTTCAATTGTGTTTTACAATTCCATGCCAGATCGCAGAGTTTATTTACTGCAATGGTGTACGCATTCGTCACCATCATGTACGTTCCAATATGGCAATGCAAACCGGTAAGGTTCAATTTTCCTGAAGCTACTATTTTAGTAAGCGCACTCCAGGCCGTGCCGTTTTCGTAATTAAAACCAAAGCGATCCCACATAGGATAAACACCGGTATCCATATTCACCCGAATGGCAACCCTTGGTTTTTTATTCATCCGGTCGCTGATGTCAATTAGTTGGTACAACTCTTCAAAATGATCAATGTGAATCAACGAATCGTTGTTGATGGCAAGCTCCAGTTCTTCTGTTGTTTTCTCCGGACCATTAAAAATTATTTGGTTGCCCGGCACACCGTTGCCCAAGGCTTTTCTATATTCAAAACCACTAACCACTTCTCCCCAGCTACCTTCCTGGTGAAAAATATTGCACACTGCATTAATGTAATTTGTTTTGTAACTCCAGGCAAACTGTACTTTTGGATAGCGTGTAGCAAAAGACCGCAGTGCATTTCTGTAAGTTGTGCGAATGGTACGTTCGCTTATCACAAACACAGGCGAGCCGTAGGTTTCAATCAATCGCTTTACCGGCACACCATCAATTTGTTTAACCGGTTCGTATTCGGTACGGGTGCCAAATTTATTCATAAGGCCGGCATTCATTTTTAAAATCAGCGGCCGTTCGTAAGGAAGTTTTGTCATTTAATGTAGGTATTTAAAAAGTTTAGAACTGTAGTTTGTATAATTTTTTGTTGTTACTAACAGTGGTTTTTCATGGCATCATCGTTGTGTCACTCACTGGTACTTTTTGTTCTTTGTGCAGCTTTGTCCACCTTATTTCGGCTTCATTCCCCTCCTGCGATCAAGCATCCCATTCACCCATATTTTATCTTCTACTTCATCAATAAATCTTAAACGCAGCAACCAAAAAATGCTGCACTTAGTTCGCAGTGTTTAAAGCCCCTCCCCCGGAGGGGTTGGGGAGGCAGTTTCCCCATATCCGCTTATCTGCTGAAACTCACTTACATCCGTAATATGATCCCAGGCATACCGTATAAACATTTTGCCAACAGCATAATCTTTATACGGTTCAACTGTTTCCCCCATCGCCATTTTTACCAGGGCTGCCGGCTGGTTTTGTCCGGCACCGGCGGTTAAATAAATCCATGCCGGAAAGCGTGGGTTAATTTCCATAATATAAGGACTGCCATTGGCGGTACGCATAATTTCCAGTTCGCAACCGCCTTTCCAATTGGTGGCCTGTACAAATGTTTGGGCAAGTTGTATCAGGGCTTCATCTTGCAACGTAATGCCCGCCCATGCTTTGCCTTTATCGGTAATGTATAATTTTCGCATGGGTATTACACTGATGGCATTGCCTTTACCATCGCCCAACACGGCAATATTAATTTCTGTACCGGCAATAAATTGTTGTACAATTATCGGAAACCCCCACTTGGCAGTAAGTTTATAAAATGCTTTTTGAGCTTCTTCCAGGGTATTTGCTACAATGGCATCATAAAATTTTCCTTTTACCACCAACGGGTAGCCCATGGCTTCGCCGCAACTGTACAGCTCACTGCTGTTGTAAATAATTTTGTCCATCGGCACCATCAATCCATGCTGTACGCCCAATTGGTAAAGGTTTATTTTATCCCTTGCTTCAAACTGTTGCTGCGTTGGCAAAAAAGTTTGAATACCGATGGATTTTAAGGCAGGTCCCAGCTTAATAAAGTTGTACAACTCCGCATCAAAATTGGGGATCAGTACATTGATATTTTCTTTTTGATGGATATACTGCAGCCGTGCCAGCAGCGCATCGCTGCCTGCAGATGGATAGGGAATCTGGTAGGTTTTATCTACTATATCATGCAGGTAAATACCCGGCTCCAATGTTTCGTACGCAAGGCCAATGATGCGGATATTTTTTGGCAAGCCATCTCTTAAAGCCCTTATCACAGCTACCCCCGGGCCCGGACTGTCAATGGCGTTCAAGCCCGTTACAGCTATTACAAGCTGTTGGTTATTATCATCCATTCAATAAAGATTTTGAGTAAATTTTTGGTTTATATATCCAGCAGGTTTGCTTCTCTTAATTGTGCATTAAAATCATCCCAGTCCTTTTCGAGTACATTGGTATCTACATCGTATTTGGCAAGAATATTTTTTTTAATGTCTGCTATTGCATTGCCATCTTTTAATTGTAATAATATTTCGGCGGCAATAGGGTTTGCAGAGAAGGAATCTCCTGTACCAGGATTAAAAATGAAACCGGATTCACTACTGGCAACGTTTTTTTTCAATCGCATAATAGGTAGATTATTTAGGTGGTGGTTAGGTAAAGCTTTATAATGTAAAATATTTTTGAGTGATAAAACATTTATGACTGTTGAACCTGATGCAAGTTTAACAAGACAACCATTTTTTTAAATTGATTTAAAACGTTACAACCAGGGGTATCTTTTTAAAAACTATTTTTTAGACGTGTCATCAAAAAGAATCCTTCGCAAAAATTTAAAAATATTTACTACGTTAAACGCTCAATTATATTTTATATTTCCTTTTTAGTATTGTAGGCATCTTAGCCGGATTTTTTCCACAGTTTATTTGTTGAAACAGGCGGGATATGATTTTTTAAAAACGTACTGTGTAAAGGATGCGGTTCCAATTTTTACCAGGGCCTCAACTTTATCCATATGTAATCATCCATTAATACCCCGTTTTTTAATACGGCCTTTCTTCTCACTCCTTCCAGGTAAAAGCCATTTTTTTCTAGCACCCTCATAGAAGATTTATTAGTTTCAAAAACTTCGGCATACAGGCGGATGATATCAAAATAATAAAACGTGTATTCAACCATTTGCCGTACAGCTTCTGTAGCAATGCCTTTGCCCCAGTGTTCTTCGCCAAGCCAGTAGCCCATTTCGGCAGACATAATATATACATCGCTATTAATTATAAGCCCAATGCCTCCAACTGCTTCTCCATCTAAATCAATGGCAAAATTTACCACGGGTGTTGCACCAATTGTTTTTGCCAGCCATTCTTTACCGGCTTCTGCAGTGTAGGGATGCGGAAAATAATTTCGCAGGTTGTTCCATATATTTATGTTATTGGCATACTTTACCAGGTTGGGTAAATCATCTTCGGTCCATTGGCGAATAATTATGGCCATAAATTTTTCTGTAGTTTATAATTGAAGTTAAAAATACGTTTTCTGTTCAAATCATACCATCCGCTTGTTAAACTTTTAAAAAAAGAAAAGCTTCGCCGGCACCAGTTTTATTTTACTGTTGCATTTTACTCCATCCATCCTATTTATGTTAAACTTTAATAGCACCGTCATTTTTTTGCATGTCATCTACCTGCTACGATTGTAAAAAAACGATTCTAACGGCTGCTCACGTGAGAACATAGGATTGGCGGCATTGGGGAAAGACACCAATTTCCAAATTGAGAAAAGTATAAAAATTTTTTTGACCCCCAGCTAACAAGCTTTGTGGTACTTCATTGGCGTCGCACTCTTTTACAATAAATCTTTATTGAGCTTTTAAGGCAAATAATTTGCAAAGTAGCAAACACCGTTCGAGGCTTGGTGCAGTTGGGGAATTAACCAACTTTCCGCCCGGAACTGAAGCTAAATTTATAACTAAAAGCCGAAGTTTAGAACTACTGCCCGGCAGAATTACGTACGCCGAATATAAAGCCTGGATATGCACTGCTGATGATTAATACAGCGTCTGACTCCAATTGCAACGTTTGTTGCAAGCAGGCTTTGAATATTAGGAAATTTCAATTACGTTTTGCATGTTACCGTTAGCAAGTCTATCGAAAAGTTTAGGAATAAGTAATGCAAGTGTTTCTCGTCTGTTGTCAAATGCACAAAGAACAAATATAGTTATGGCTAACCGCTCTAAGTTTTGCTGATATGGAAGATTCCGGTCAACTGTAACCAAAATATCAAAACCATCCTCAATCATCATTCTGAGTAATGCCCCATTCTTTTGGCCTAACCAACCTTTGTCACGCACAGAATAAACTTCATGTACAGTTCCGAAATTGTATTTAAGTTTTCGAGGTAAGCTTTCGTCAAGCAAAATTTTCATGCAGCGCTTTTTCTGTTGTCAATGTACGTTTTGCCATTTCCAAAACCGCAACAGCAGCATCTTTTGAAACAGAAGGAAAATCGTCCAGGAACTCTGCCAGGTCTTCACCTCCTTCTATGTAATCAAACAGATTTTTTATAGGAACACGGGTACCTGCAAACACAGGAGTTCCGCTCATAATTTCTGGGTCTATACTAACTTCTCCGTATAACATTGCTTCAATTTTAAATTTGCTGTAAGTTACAAAATTTATTTATTGTCACCTGTTGGTGGCCGTCAGCATAGCTTGCGTGCATTGTTTCGAGGCTTGGTGCAGTTGGGGAATTAACCAACTGTCTTCCTATAACTGAAGCTAAATTTATAACTAAAAGCCGAAGTTTAAAACTACTGCCCGGCAGAATTTAATCCGCCGAATACGAAGATATGGAAATGCACTGCCGATGATTGGCAAGGAGAATTAACGACGGCCAAGTGGTTCTTGCGGACACGAACGCGGCATCAGATTTTACCACTTAATTTTTCATTCAATACTTTAAGCTGCACTTGTAGTAAATCCGTTTGGTCCAATATCTCACTTTCCTTTATTTCAAAATCGATATCATTGAACTTGCTTTCAATTAATTTCAAATGGGTTTCTTGTACGTCAATTAAATCCATAGTTATTTTCATCCTTCTAGATAATCTATTTTTATATGTCAGACAAGAAACCTTATTATTTGATATTGCGACTATGCTAGATACTTCTTTGTTATTCCACTTGCCACCCCAAATTTGATCTTCAACTAAAACCCAAAACTGTTTTTGGCTATTCGAAAGCAATTTAAATTCTTCAATATTTTTGACTACCAGGCTTTTATTCGCAAAATATTCTTTACCATTCTCACTAAGAGCAATGAAACTCCCTTTTAATGTATATCGGCCGAAAATAACTTCTGCCAAATACGTACGTTCTATTTTTTTGAATAAAGAGTTTATTTCTTCGTCATCAAAAATATCTTCCATATCAATTTATTTTTATCTCTTTAAACAATAAAAGTGGTAAAAGGTATTGGCGTTAACGTTCGAGGTTTTGCAGTTGGGTATTGACCAACTGTCGGCCTGGAACTGAAACTAAATTTATAACTAAAAGCCGAAGTTTAGAACTACTGCCCGGTAGAATTTCGTCCGCCGGATATAAAGCTTGGATATGCACTGCCGATGATTGCTTTAACGTAAAGCCCCAATTATAAAAAACCTTTTGTAAGCAGAAGTGCCTTATAAATCTAATATAATTTTGATATTATTTTTGAGAGTGAATACCTGATCTTTTGTAAGCCCTCCAAGACGTTTTATTAATCTGTTATTATCAATTGCACGGATTTGATCAACTAAAACATCACTAAGTTTCGAAAGTTGGTCTTTCTTTAGATGGACCCTAAGCAATTCGACATCACTTTTAATATTTGTTGTCACGGGACAAATCAAAGTTGATAAATGAATGTCATTTAATAAGTCTGTTTGAATTATCACAACTGGCCTGGTTTTACCAGGCTCTGTTCCTCTTGTCGGATTAAGGTCTGCTAACCAAATGTCATATTGTTTAATTCTCATCAATTAGTTTTTCGAATTCTGCTAATACCTCCAATGAATCGCTGCTGGTTATTTTTGACTCCTTAATCAATTGCTTTTTCAGTAGGCGACGCTTGTTAAAAAGATTATAAATACTGACAGCTTCGTTGATGTAACGATTTCTTGCCAGGTGGAGCTTTGAGGTCATTTCTTCGGCGTCATCAAAAGTTTTGTCATCTAATTTTAATGATAAAGTTTTCATACTTCAATTTTTTATAAAAGTATATCTTTTTAGTATATACTGAAAAATTATCTTTTAGAGGAGATTTTCAATTGGCATTACAGCTGACGGTTGAAGCTTTGTGCACTTGGGGAATTGCCCAACTATCCGCTCATAACGGAAGCTAAATTTATAACTAAAAGCCGAAGTTTAGAACTACTGCCCGGCAGAATTTAATCCGCCGAATACGAAGCTTGAATATGCACTGCTGATGATTGTTTCAACGTCCCAATTGCACAAAACCCAATCTTGGCTGGCGTTTAACGTGTTCTGAATGAAATATCTTTTCCTTCTGCTCGTGCCTGTCTAACCGCATTTTGAAGTTCTTCTGGTAGTGAGTCTAATGGAAGAATCAGATCGTCAACCATTACAAGGTTATTAAATGGATTATCGTCAACCATGCGTTTTGTGGAGAATTCATTATCCCACCTGTCAATTTTAAGTAAGTCTCTAATTTGCTTTGACTTTGCTGCAGTAGTTGTCTTGCTTGTCCCAAAATGATTGTTTAAGTCGTCTAGAGATATATATGGTTCAAAAGATTTGTCAAACAAAAAATTAATTGTACCGAGTGCATGAATTATTGATGCTGCCCATATTTGCGGTTGTCCACTGTCTAATGGTTTACTTCGTTTTCTCAATAGTTTTTGTGTCAACCTTTCTGCAAGCTCAAAATATTCTTCATCTAATTCTTTTGCACAGAATTCTCGAACAAGGTCAAGGATTTTTTTACGTCTGTCATCTATGATTTTTGTGTCCATATATCTTACTTGTTATTAATACACTGTCGCTTTACACTTGCCATCAACGTTGAGTATTTGCGAAGGCGGGGAATTCATTGCTCGTGTGACCGGTACAAATTCCCAATTGAAAATTTAATGTTGAAGTTAAAAACAAAAGCTGAACATTGAACGTTGTGCCCGAACCACTGCTGCTAGTAGCACATAGCTGATGTTAAAATGTCCAGCCCTGCTTTTGCAAATACTTTTTTTGTGCGTAGGCTTATTATGAGCAATTTAAATTCACTTCAAGTACTTAATAAACCAATCTACAATTTCAACAGTAGATGTTATTCTGTTTTTTGTTTTTCGCCAACCATGACCCTCATCAGGAAAGAGCGTATAGTGAACAGGAATATTATTCTTTTTTAAAGCATCAACAACTTGTTCTGCTTCAATTACCGGAACATTGGTGTCGTTTGCACCATGCTGTACCAATAAAGGTGTTTTGATTACAGATGCTTTATGTATTGGAGAAAGCTGTTTCAGCATATCTGCCTGTGTAACGGGGTCTCCATATTCTATTGTGGATATAGCTGCCATCCACGGTTCTGTTTTTTTAAAGAACGTTTCAAAATTTACTACGCCAAATAAGTTTGCTCCTGCGGCAAACATATCAGGATATTCTGTAACGCCGGCCATTACCATATATCCACCATAGGAACCACCCATTATGCCTGTCGCTCCTCTTTTTGAAGTACCTGAACTAATTAAATAATCATAACAGGCTTTAATATCTTTTACACCATTCACCCGTAACGCTCCATTATCAAGGTTTACAAACTTTTTTCCAAAGCCTGTTGACCCCCTTACATTTGGAAGAAAAAAAGCAATACCTTCTTCACAAAGTGCCTGTGCTACGGGACTCAGGCTGGGCACAGACTGTCCTTCTGGTCCACCATGAAAACTAATAACAGTTGGGAATGGTGCAGCACCATGGCTTGGCTTATATAGCCATCCACTCAATTGTAGCCCATCAAAAGAAGTAAATGTAACAAGTTCAGGTGCTACAAACATGTTAAGCTGCACACCCGGATGAGGGCTATCTGTAATTTTTTTAAATTGCTTAGTCAGCATGGAGTAAGTCCAAATATTGGGAGGTTCTTTTGAACCGCTCCCTGTGAAAACAATATTTTTATCATCGGGTGAAAATGAAACACTACCACCTAGTTCAAATGGTAATGTAAATTGGCTTATTTCTTTTTTAGCGTTTAAATCATAAAGAGTTATTTTAGTTCTTCCACTTTCATTCCAGGCAAGCAAGGCGATAGTTCCAGCCCCATTCAGTCTAAGTGCTGCTAATTCAGTGTTATTCTTTTCAGATAGGATTTTAATATTATCATTCTGCCAGGTACCAAATGCAATAAGATCTCTGTCTTTATCAGACCCAAGATACACATCACCAGCGTTTGTTAATTTCCCAAAAAAGTTACCGGGTTCAACATGTTCAGTTAACAGTTTTTCCTGCTTTGTTTTTAAATCATAGAGGTATAGGTCGTTACTTCCCCTGCTTGCAAGCTTAGTGATTAAAACGTTATTATTATCTCCGGAAAAATCTACAATGCCACCAGTGCCTTTGTTTTTAACTTCAAGCCTGTAAGTAGCTTTTGCAACATCATAAATAAAGAAATCAACTCCTGTATCATTTTGTTCGGTTGACCCAAAACTTAATAACGATCCATCTTTACTCCAAACGCCAAAAAAATTATTTGTTTTTCCCCCTTTTGTAATTTGCGTTACGGCACTACCATCACTTTTCATAATATAAATCTGTGTATTTAATCCGCCGCCAGGTGCTAACTGAAAAGCAATGATATCTGCTTTAGGTGATGGAGCCATAGCCGTAACCGGATCTGTAAATGCAGTTAGTTGCACCGGCCATCCACCTGATGAGGGAATTTTCCATATTTGCGGTGAGCCGCTCATGTTGGATATAAAAATAATTTCTTTTCCATTGGCTGAATAATAGGCTGGTCCGCATGATCCAATATTGGCTAATGCAGTAATTTGTTCCCTTAATTTTAGTGTGTCTGATTGTGAAAAACCAGCTGCAGATATTGATAGCGATATAAGCATCATGAATAATTTGCAACAAGGCATGTATGGATTTCTTTTCCGGTTACAAAACATTTTGTCTGTCATAAAAAAAGGTTTAAGTATATGAATGATGCCGCCAGCTTACGACGTTCGAGGCTTTGTGTAGTTGGGGAATTGACCAACTGTCCGAACGAAACCGAAGCTAAATTTATAACTAAATACCGAAGCTAAAAACTACTGCCCGGCAGAGGCATACAAGCCGGGGAACCGCTGCTGCTACAGAACTACAGCCTAAGGTAACAACGCCTGCCAAACTTATAGCAATACCCAAGTGGGCGTAGCTTAGGTTAATTTACGATGTTTTTGGTTTCAATTGCGTCTTGTCCAGATAGGCCTGTAATTGCTCAAAAGTCATCCCTTTAATGTCTTTTGAAATTTTGTCTTTAATTGCTCTAAATGTTTTGACTGTGTCAAACTCTTTTTCAATCTTATTAATCGTTTTCATAATTCACAATTTCTTTTGGTGAATGAATTTCCAATGATGTATGCCCTAATCGTAAATTTATGGAATTGTATCCACGAATTCTATAAACGTTTACAATGTGTTTAAAATTCCAACTAACTAACATATCAACTTTAGTCAAAGTAGCTGTTGCAATATGGATGCAGTCGTCCGGAAGCTACATTTATAACTAAAAGCAGAAGTTTAAAACTACTGCCGGCATAGTGACGTTTGCCAAATATTGAGTCTGCATATTTTTACAGCCGATTGGTCTTCCGTCAAGCCCCATTTGCCGGCACATTTGTTAGCCGCTGTTATTTAGATTAGATATTTTTCAAGAGCGAATCGACAGATAAATCCTCATCAATTAACGGCCAGTGAATTCCATAACCGGATGGAGAAATTGTGTATAGATTCCTTTGGATATCGCTTGCTGATTCCAACTTTTTAGACACTTTAGAAAGGGGTAATTTTATTACGTGTCCGTCAACTTTTAAGCAAATCAGATCCTGTTCAAAAGAAATGGTTTCTATATTATGTGTGGCTATCATAATTTAGTTATTAAAGTGGTTATTCCAACACTCAACGATTAAATCGAAATGCTGGTATATTATTTTCTTGACTTCTTTCTTAGCAGAAGAAGTCAAGTTGTAAGAAAAAGCTTCTCTTATCTCAACCTCTTCAAGTAGCAACCAAAATTTACATTCCATATCTCCTTTTTCGGCATGTACATGTATTGGCTCAGATCCTTCGTTCGAATAGAAAAAAAATCTCCAGCCATAAATAAATAAAATTGTCGGCATGTGTAATTTTAAGCCACATAAAGATAACAAAAAACTTACTTATGCAGACTGGTCGGTTATAGCGGCTAACGTTCGAAGCTTTGTTGTAATTGGGAAATTAACCAACCGTCTGCCGTAACCGAAACTAAATTTATAACTAAAAGCCGAAGTTTAGAACTACTGTCCGGCAGAATTACGCCCGCAGGATATAAAGCTTGGATATGCAGAACTGTTGATGCTACAATCTCAATCTACACTTGCACAAATCCTTTTGTTAGGCGCTTTAATGTAAAGCGAAAATTATTTTGGTCGTTTAAAATATGTAAAGTATATTTGTCATTTAGAAAAACAAGCTTTACAAAATGGAAAGTAAAATAAACAAAAAGGAAGCTATCTTATTACCAAAGTATTTTAAGAAAATTGGTCTCGTAGTAATGATATTAGCATTTGTCCCTGCAGTGGTTGTTAGGTCAATGAATTTTGAAATGGTACATTCACAAAAAGAATTGTTTAGAGTTTTCACTTTAAATGCATTCATACTTGGATTATTATTTGTCGCCTGGTCTAAAGATAAAGTTGAAGATGAAATGACTGTTGCCATAAGATTGAAAGCGATGGCCATGACATTCAGTTGGACTGTGCTTTCTGTAATTGTAAAGCCCATTGTTGATTTACTTTTTAAAGAGCCGTTAAAGGATTTAACTGGTCAACAAGTTGTAATGAGTATGTTGTTTTTTTATTTGATTATGTATTATCTTCAAAAAATCGGTAGGTAATGAAGAATATATTAAAAGTTGAAAGAGCAAAGCTGAAATTTACACAACAAGATTTGGCTGAAAAAGTAGGTGTCTCTCGTCAAACGATAAACTCCATTGAAACAGAAAGGTATGTCCCTTCCACTGTCCTTGCAATAAAAATATCTGAAGTATTTAAAACTACTGTCAATGAAATTTTTAACTTAGAAGCGGATGATTGAACTGCAACTGAATTATTCTGACTAACGTTTTTTTGTAGTGCTGCAAATCAAATAGTTACAAAGCCAACGTCTTCAGGTTTTATTTCAAATTTAGCAATACTTTTCCTTATTTGTTTTACCAATTTAAGTTTTCTCTTTTGGTCTAAGAGCAAATA